>NZ_JASGSR010000052.1:0-54778 GCF_040446015.1 Bradyrhizobium sp. INPA03-11B | reverse complement strand
GCACTGAGAGATTTCGGCCTCCTGCCGACCTGCGAGATACCGATGCCATGTTTTTACATACATCGTGAGCCCTACACGGCCGAACAGGGACCGGATGGACGTGTTCTTGTGATACATCGACCCCTGGCTCGATGAAGCCCGCGCTTGGGTCAGCAAACAGACAGATGAATGAATCTGGACCATCTAAAACGCGCGACGATCAAGCTCGATAGCTCGCATTGGGAGGTGGTTGGCACTTCGGCTCACCGGATGAGAGAGCTTGCCGGTCCTTGCCGATGGTGGCGCAGACGCATCGCCGCTCCCGCGGCGGCGGGCTTTCGGAATAGGCGCTTGAGACTTGCGAAAGTCTGTTCGTCGCCGGGATGATCGTGCGGCCGCCGTCTAAGCTTACCAGCGACATCGAACTCGGCGCCCGGAAACGCGCTTGTCAGTTCGGAATGCATCCAGTTCACGAAAATGCAAAAATCACCCTCAAGCCGCCTCGAAAGCCGGGAGGCGGGACAGAAAACGCGTAAATCCGGCCATTGCCTTACCGAGACAACAACAACCTGACGCCCGCAAACAACAGGATGGTCGCAAGGACATACCGCGTGGCCCAATCGGTCATCCACCGCAGCCCGATGCAGGTTCCCAGCATGGCACCAAGAACTGCACCGAATATGTAGAAGGCAATCTCGGGGTTCACTGACTGACCGGACAGCAGCACGCCCGCCAGAGCGAGCACCGAATTGCAGAGGATGAATGGTGGGGAGAGCCCAGCAGCCTGCCTCGGAGACACCCAACCAAGCATCAGGATCAGTGGGACGAGAAATACACCACCGCCAATTCCCGTCAATCCGGAGAGAAGACCCGTGGCAGCGCCTACCAGCGCGGCAAGATCAAGCGGCACCTGACGATGCTTGATGTTGTCGACACGACGCTTGAGTAACATTAAGAACGAGGCCGCAATCAGCAGCGTACCGGTCATGATGGAGTAGAGCGATCCGCCGATCGATAGCAGCCCGCCGATGAAGGCCGTCAACATCGACGGGATCGCGATCTGCCAAAGCAGATTCCAGTCAATCTTTCTGTGCCGATGCAGCTTCCAGGTCGCATAGCTGGCGGCAACAACGTTTAAAACAAGTGCAGTCGGACGCATCTGCTCGGCCGAAAGTCCTGCAAAGGCCATCACCGCGAGAAAAGCTGTCCCCCCGACCTGACCGGCGGTCGAGTACAACAGTGAGACAAAGCCTATCAACAGGGTGACGAGTAATGTAGATTGCATGGTCCGTGAATGGTGCTGGAGACAAGAGAGAAGAAGGACCATGTTAGTCCGTTTGCTGGTTGGCTCATTTGAGCTTTCGCAAAGAGGAGCGCGTGATTGGCACGCCTTGCGCGTCATTGTGGTCTTTCCACGCGCTGCAAATCTGGCGCTCAGCGGCGAATAACAGCCCGCGTCAAATGAAGCCGCCTAATGTTCGAAGGCCGACAACCCTTGTCGGCAACCAGAGAACCAAAACGTCGTTTTTGTGCTGATGATCGCAGGGTTGCATCATCTTACCGAACCGTCGGACCAATCGCATCACGGTCCTGGGTCGGCACGCCATCAGTGGTGTGGAGGATTCTCGCTCGCGAGTAGCCGATGAACACTCAAGGAGAGATCCTGCCCGCTGTCGATGCGAGCATTCGCGCTTTCTCTGCTGACTGCCTGAAAACGTAACTCCAGCGGAGCCCATTCGGTTACCGCAGCAGTATACGCTGGCCGAACAACCGGTAGAACCAAGGCGGCCGGCCGAGGCGCTGGACGAACTCGTCGACGGTCTCGATACGGTCGCGGCGGTTGAGGGCAAGGCCTGAAGCGAGCACCCGCCATTGCGCTGGCGAAATAGTCGGCGGCGGTGCCGGTGTGAGGTTCGCCTTGAGTGCCTCGTCGGCTGCCCGCTGCGCATACGGATGCGCGCCGGTCAGGGCCAGATAGGTCACCACCGCGAGAGAATAGACATCGTCGCTTTCCGCTCGCGGCTCTCCCATCAGCATCTCTGGCGACGCATATGCCGGTGTCAGCAGGCCGATCTGGTTGAGCATGGCCGTGGCCCTGTCGTGTTGCGGCGGAACGTCGAGCATGAGCACTGTCCCGAAATCCAGAATTTTGATTTCGCCCGTCGAGGTTATGAAGATGTTGCCTGGTTTGAGGTCGCCATGGACGATACCTAGACAGTGCATGTGGGCGAGCGCCTGCCCGACACCGCGGACGATCTGAAAGGATAGCGATGGTGACAGCGGCTGTCCCTGACGATCGGCCAGGATCTGCGCTAGCGAGCGGCCCTTTAAGAGCTCCATGACCAGGTAGTGGTACTTGCCGTCGTAATCGGAATCGTAGATTTGCACTAAATTCCGGTGCACGAAGTTACGCAAAAGGCGCGCCTCGCGATGCAGCAGCTCGACAATTTTCTGGCGCATCTTCGAATGTGGATGGATGACCTTCACTGCCACTTCTGGATTTTGTTCACGCGCCCACAGGCCGATCCGATCGACCGCACGATAGACGGTACTGGCGCTACCCTCATTGATCACCTCTAGGAGGTCGAAACGACCGCCAAGCACGTATCCCAGGGGGGCAGCTGGATTCACTGTGCAGCCCCAACCAAGCGATCGACGATCGTATTGATATCATCGGTTGCCTCTTGCATGAGAGGGCAATGCAGGATCATTTGGAGGCCGATGCTACATATCGAGGACGTGTGGTATGGCCGCTTGCGATCACCAGGAGGCAGAGTCTCTGCGTCTTGGTGGAACCGAGCACGCGCGCCAACGTGCCGCCCGCAGCATTTGCCCCTTTTATCCCGAAGAAACCTAGGAAGAGCTTTCACGGCATTGCCGTCATAGGTTATTCGGACAGCGGAACGAACGAAGGACATTCAAGCTGAACGGATTGCTTACGCTTTCCGCGCGCAGCTCGTAGGCCACATTGGGTCGGTCGGGTCTGCCGATCGTGATGGTGAAGCGATCGGAGCTGCCACGCGAAGACAGCCGCGAGGCGCCTACAAGCCGGAACAATGCCCAGGGACCTGAGCTCTCAATCTTCTCCTCGGTCCCATCCACGGCGGTGAGCGTGATGGAGGCAGTGCTTGCTTCGGTTCGGGTCGGCCATTCGAGGTCGTAGGAGCGCGGCGCCTCGTGACGATAGACGATCTCCTTGCCATCCATGACGAAAGTCGCGCGCAGCAGATGGGAGGCGAGATAGACAGGCTTGATGCTGAATTTCACGGCCGGTGCCGAGCCGGAGCCGCTGAAAAACGCCTTCCGGATCTCCTGCGCGCGCTGGAATTGAACCAGGGCATTCGTATGGATCGGCACCGCCGCGCCATCGATGGTCGCAAGCACAAGGCCGTTTCGGCCCTGGACGACCAGGGGCGACAAGTATCTCTGAAAAAAGTCATCGAGAACGCCGCCGGGTCGGAAGAAATCACTGAAGTCCTTCAGTGTTATGTCCTCGGTCGCCGTCGCATACATTGGATAGCGCTGGAAGATGGCAGCCGCGCAGAGCGGGACGACTTCGCCCATCCAAACTGTATTGACATAGTCGTGCGCCTGTTTGAGCAAGATGCTCCATGTCGAGAGCGCGATGTCGTTCATGATGGTGCGGACGAGCTCCGGCCGCAGCGCCGAATCGGCGCGCAAAGCGCCGAAGGAATCGTTATTTGGATCTTTGGCGCGCCGCTGAACGAGCTGCAATGCCGTCCGGCCAGGATCCGGCGCTGACGCGATGTTGGCCATCGCCGCATAGAGGCTACCGAAACGATCGCGGATTTGATCCATGCCGGCCGGCTGTCCCGGGACTTCGGCTGTGGCCAGTTTGGCCAGAGGCCGGAACGCTTCGGTAATTCGGGTTCCTGGCCAAGGCGCATCGCCGAATGCTGCCGAGAACACGGCGGACGCGGCAGCACCGGTCTTGGCGGAGGTCAGCTCTCCGGTTGGTGGCAGGTTTGTGTGGTCGCGCACCAGGGAAATGATCTGCAGCAGCGAGCTTTGTGAGCCGGCGAGCCCGCGCAGAACCACTGCGCCGCGCTGCATGTCGTCGAACTTGACGACGCGAATGTTGCTGAGGGCACTTGTCCAAATGCGAATATAGTCGTCAACATACCGATCAATAACCTTCAGGGCGAGCTGCTGCGTATCGGCCGCATCCAACGGACTACCGGCAAGGATCCAGTCGTCGCTTTGCTCTTCTCGGATGATGGGCGGGAGGCGGTGCAGCAGAAAATCGAGAAACCCGTCGCGCGTGAAGATGCCAGGGATGATGGCACCATTGCTCGAATAGGAAGGGTCGTGCTGTATAATGGCGGGAACGACAATCTGCGGAGCACGCATCTCAAGCTCGCCCGAACCGAGCAGACTGACCAGGTCGATCGGCCGGAGCTGGGTGTTCTGCGCTGCTTCGCGCAACAAACGGATGTAGACCTGCTCGGCGAGGGGCCTTTCCAACAGCCGCGAGCCGACCGCGATCACGAATTTCTGGTCAGTCGTGATGGGCTTCGGCAACAACTCAATCAGGCGTGAAAAATGCTCCTTCAACTCGTCCGCAGATGTCGTATCGAGTGCGAACGCCAGTGCGACTTCGGTGAGCGCCGCCTGCTCGACCTTGCCGCGGTCGAAATGCCTCGGATTGCTCAGCATCAAATACGTGCGGAACGCTTCCTTGGCCTGGTCCAGCAAAGTATCGTTGCCCGCACGCAATAACGCCTCGATGCGGACAGCAAGCCTGCTGGCGAAAACGGGTAGCAGTCGGTCGACCAGAATGTGGTCATAGGCGTCCTGCGCAGCCGGCGCCAGCGCCGGGGTCGCCGAGATGCCGAGGCCCTCAAGCCACGCAGACCACGTGCCCTCGCCGGCAGCCTTGGGCAACCTGCGCGCGGCATTAAGGATCGGCAAAAGCTTCTTCAAGTCCAACGGTTCGTGGATTTCCAGGAGGTGCGCCTGCAACGTCTGTGCGGCCATTCTGGTTTCAGCGATGCGACCTTCGCTTCGGGTGAAGGCACCATACCACTGGGCCAATGCAGCCACCGCCAGCACGACCGCCGCGATATAGGCGCAGCCATGCACCAGCGCGAGCTTGCGTTCCAGCCTCAAATTGCGACCGACTAGGCCCTGCTCAGCGAAGATCACGTCGGTCAGCAACCGCTTGATGAAAAACGCCTTCCCCGGCCCGATTGGAGACAAGGGCGGCGCGAAGTGCAGACCGAAACTGCGGCTGATCGCGCTGCTGACCCGCTCGATCGGCGTGCCTTCCTGCGTGCCGCTCGTAAAGTAGACTCCGCGCAGCATCGGCCGCACCTCGAAGCGGCTCATCCGGAATACCTCGCTCACGAAGCCGGTGATTGCTGCCCGGATGCTCCAGAATTCCTTCGGAAACGCGTACATGATTGCACGGCGGCTGAGATTGCGTTCCTCCTGCATGCGAAAGGCCAGTTTGCTCTCGAGGTGCTCGGCAAGCTCCTGAATCTCACGGGTTACGACGTCACTGATGTGATCGCCCGGCGCATCGAGGGGAAAGGTCTTGCCCCAAACCTGAGCGCGGCCTTCCTGGTCGAGATTGTCGAAGTATTCAGCGAAGCCAGACACGAGATCGCATTTGGTCACCAGAACATAGACCGGAATGCGCATGCCACACTTCTTCAGCAGCTCCTGTATCCGCGAACGAATTGAGCCGACGAGCCGCCGCCGCCGATCGTCGTCGCACAGCAAGAGGTCGGACAGGCTGATTGCGACCAGGACGCCGTTGATCGGACGCTGGCGCCGATGCGCCGTGAGAAGATCGAGAAAGCCGTGCCAAGCCGCACGATCGACCTCGGCATCCGTATCATGGGTCGTATAGCGGCTTGCCGTGTCGATAAAGACTGCTTCGTCGGTGAACCACCAGTCGCAGTTTCGCGTACCGCCGACGCCAGCGACCGGGTCGACGCCGAGCCGTTCGGCCAGCGGAAACTCGAGGCCTGAATTGCGCAGGATCGTCGTCTTGCCGGCGCCCGGTGGACCAATGATGACGTACCAGGGCAGCTCGAACAGATAGCTTGGGCCCCGCTTGCCGGCGAATACCGTATCGCGCAGGACTTTCAGCGCATCCTCGAAGCGCCTACGGATCAGTTCGACCTCCTCCCGACTGCGATCGCTGGAGCTTGAGATGAGGCCTTCGCTCTCCATCAGCGACTTGATGACGCGCCGATTGGCGCGGCGCGCCAACCAGTGTCGGACAAGGATGACGAGCATGGTCGCCAGGAAGACGCCGGCCATTGTGGCGGCGCGAACGGTGACCGACTGGAGCGGATATCGACCGAAGAGGTCGAGATAAGGTCCGCCGAACCAGATGAGCACGCCGATCGCCGACAAACCGATCAGCGTCACGATGCCTCGGACCGAGAAGAGTGCCGCGAATTGCGCGCCGAACACCTGCACCTCCCCTTAGCGCGGCCCGGAGCGGCCGATCAAGTCAAGCAACTGCTCGACGGGTGCCAGCTCTCCAGAGAGGCGCCACCAAAACAGGCCAAAGCCGATGAGCACCGCAACGGCGGCAGCAGTGAAGACGATCCTCAATGGCACGTAAGTGCGCACGCCCATGCGTGCACTGGTGCCGCGCCATTGGCTTGATAACTCAGCGGGCGGAGTGGTCGCATGATCCCGCAAGCGACGCTCAACCTCGCAGCGCAAGTCCTCAAGCTGTTCGCGGCCGCCTTCCACCACGCGATATTTGCCTTCAAAGCCCATCAACAAGCAGACACTGATGAGCTTAAGCAAGGCGAGGTATTTGGCTGGCTCGGCCTGGATGTGTTCGAGTATCTGAAAGACCTTCTCGCCGCCCCAGGTCTCGTTATGGAACTGGTTGAGCAGACTATTGTCACTCCAGGCGCTTTCAGCCCCCCAGCGCGTGGTCATCACGGCCTCGTCGATCAGCGCGCATAGCACATAACGGGCGGCTGTCACGTCGCTCGCCTGATGTTTGACGGCACGCTCTTCGAAGCGACGGATTTGCTCGACAATTCCACGATGTAGCGCGCCGATATCGGCATCGTTGATGAAGCGAAGCCGCGCGACGACCAAAAGGAGCGGTGCTGCGGCCGAGACCAAGGTGTCCTCCACGGCCTTTGGCTCTAGGAGACCGTGGGCCACGATTTCGGCAGGGCTGACCGCCGGACTTTCGCCGGCGTCAAATGTGGGCACCGGCGCGTAAGGGACCGTCGGGGCGGCGTCCTTGGGTGGAACGCGACCGGAAGATTGCCCGCCTTGATTGTCACGGATTGGACCAACTGGCCTGCGTCCAACGACTGTCGGCTCATCCATGTGTTTCGGCCCCGTCACGCACGTTTCCCGCGGATGGCCCAGAATTCGAGATGCAGATCCGAGTAGTCACCGCTGACATGGAAAGCAAAGGCCGCCGCGCGCGGCAAGATGCGCCACAGCTCCATCGACTGGTCCAATTCGAAATAGACGGCATCCTGGATGTAAGGCAATTCGCGGGGCGCCACAGCCAGGGCGCGGGTGGGAATACCGGGGAGCTGAAGATTGACGAGATCACGAATCTGCTCGACCGGGCCTACCTTGATCTGGGCGGGGAGCTGGTTGCGCAATGTCTCGGTCGGAACGCTTGCCACGGCGACGAGAACGAAGCGGGCGTCCTGGAACAACGTACGATCGGCAATGACGCCGATCATGATGCCATACCCTCGATCCTGCAACGGGAGCGATATTGCGGCGCTCTGTATCACGACGGACAACATCTTGCGCAGGATGTCAGCGAGCGGCGTGAAGCTGTTCTCGAGATCCTCATGCTGATAAGCGCGGATATCTTGCGGTTTGCGGCGGTCGCCGACCAAGCTCGACAGCCGTCCTGCGAGGCCAAGCAGTGAGCGGAAGAGCGTTTCAGGATGATGCCCGCGTGTTGCTGCGTAGTGGTCGAAAACGGCTTCGGCACCGTTCACGATGGACAAGGTGACAAGATCAATCAGTCCCCCCGCATCTGCCGTCGCGCGCGACGGATCGGCGCGCGCGGCAAGCGCCTGAGCGCGCGTCCGCAACATCAATCTGATCTCGTTCAACAGCGCGATGAGCGGTTGGACGGCATGGATATCGATAGCCGGCGGAACGTAGGTCTCTGACAATGTGATCGCGCCCGCCGAATCGACGTTGTGGATGCGGCCAACAGGCAACGTGATCAAGTCACCCTGCTCCTCGCCGTCGAAAATAAGATGTGCTGTCAACGGAGCAACACTGATGTCGACCGGAGCTTTCTCCGGCGCGCTCGCATTGCGAACCCGCAAGACCTCCTGACCGTGGCGGCGCGCAGGCGCATCCTCCGAACAGGGGTCGCTGCCGCTATTCCGGCGTCTGCCAACGGCGATCTTGACCAGCAGGTTCTTCGCCGCCGGCGGAGGGATTCGTCCACCCGGAAGCTCGGCATATTCCGGCAAGCAAAGCGCCGTACCGTCGGGCAGAATGGCGTCAAGTTCAGTAACGGCGAGTTGCCCAAGCGCCAGAAGACCACGATCAAAGGCACATCTTCGAACGCCCCAGCCATAGCCGATCAGACCCGCGACGCGGTTCTCGACCAACTGTTCGATCCAGCGATCGTATTGCTGCAAGTGTTGCGGCCGCACCAACATGCCTTCCGACCAGATTGGTTTGCTTGTCACGGACATTGCTTAGGCCGCCTGTTCGTTGGTTCCCGTAAAAGATGCTTCCGCCCGGCGGACTGCCGCCACCGCAACAGGCGGGGTCAGAAGATCCTCCACCAGTTGCGGCTGGCCTCCTCCTCAATGTTGATCGCCTGCGCCGTAAGGTTCACCAGAATCCTGTTGTCGCGGTCGGGCTTGATTTCGGCAATCGAGCGCCATTGCGCATCATCGCCCATGCGAAAGCCGGCGATCACACCGATATTTCGAGTCTCGGCCGGCGTGTGGCGCTCGAAATCGACTGTGCCGCCGGGCGTCAGCTCGATCTCGCGCTTAGCCACCAGGTCGGGGCCGAGGCGTTTGGCGTCATTATCAAACAGTTCAAAGAACTGCGCCTGGGTGAAATTGGTCGCCGACTTCAGCTCATAGATGCGAACGACAATCGGCGACGGCTTGCCGCTCGCATTTGGATTGACGAGCTGATCGGCCTGGATCACGAACTTGATTGGCGTGGTCTTCAGGCTCTTGTCAGTCGAACAACTGACCGTGGCGACGACCACCAGGAGCGCACCGCTAACGGCGGACAAGGGATGACGTTTTTTTGCCGACATCAGTCGTCTTCCCTTCATCCTCGTCAATGGTCGAAACCTGCGAGTCGTAGCTTCGGGCGAACTCTTCCGCGATATAGGTCCGCGCGGTCCGATCAATGTCGCTGACCATCGCTGCGTGCAGTTCGACAAATCGGTCCCATAGCTTGGCCTTATTGATTCGGGCGCCGAAACGCCCGCTATTTGCGCCGTCGCTCTCGATCCGCTGAGGACTCATATGGGTAAGCAGGTTGCTGACCGTCCCCCGCATCGCCGCTATGGCTGCAGCCTCATGCGCCTTGATGTCGTCAAAGCCTTCGCGCACCGACCGGGACAGCAGAAGGAACCCATGATCCTTCGCGAGCGTGTCGCGCAGCGCATCATGATCGCTCTTAGTGAATCTGAATGCGTTGTCGTTGTCGGCGCGTATCCGCGTCGACTTGATGTGGCACTCATTCTTGACCTTGGCCCATGCCGTCAGGATCGAATGCAGGCCATTTGCCATTTCGGCGAGCGCGCGACCAAGTTCGGCTAGGAACTCCCGGCGTTGCGCCGGCGGCACAAGGTCCGAGTTGAACCCGAGGGCATTCCAGAACCCCTGCAGTTCGTCCGCCGCGGGCAGAAGCGGAGCCGCAACGGCTGCTACGCAGCCCAGCTCCGAAGTACCAACCGGTCGCCACGCAGCAGGCTCGCTCTGGCCTGCCAAACGCTCAAGCTCGTCCTCTCCAGGTCGCGGCACCAATGGGTTCGGAGCTCGCAATGTCGCGAGATCATTGCCCAGACCGGCATCGAGCCGCTCATGGGCAAGCTTGAGCGCCTCGTTCGTGGCCTCGAAGCAAAGATTCGCTCGCTGGGGCGGCACAGACGGCACTCCGCGCGAGGCTTCTGCCGGCAGCAGATCCACAAGGTCGAGATCATCAGGAATGAGTGGCGCAGGCAGGCGAGCCGACGGAGCACCATGACCACCTGAGACTGCCGACGGCAAACGATGCGATTGTCCGACAAGTGGGGGCTCTGGTTTGCCTAACGGCACATGCGAGGATGGCGTCTCGGTGATGCCACCGCCCGATCGTCGTGGAGGAAGATGCGTCGGCAGATTTGACTCGACGGCGCCTGCCTTATTGATGAACGTCACATCTCCAAACAAGCACGATGGAGGAGCGCTCGCCTGTGGTGAAGCGGCGGCCTTGGGTGCTACTTCTGCTGCCGAAGAGGAGCATGGCTGGCTGCTACCGATCGCCAGCAATGGATCGCGTGGAAGGTTCTTGTCACTCGTCAATTGTCCGGCATGCTGACGAGGTGCTTTGAGGCGCTCCTCGGCGAGCGACGGCGAGCGCAACGCCCGCGTTGCACCGCCGAGGCACACGGCATTCGAGCCCGTCAACCCCAGCCGTTGACGTTCCTCGGCGGGATCGTTCTCGATCACGACCGAGATGATGTAGCTCGCCATATAGAGCGTGTCGCCATCGGCCAATGGCGCTGCATTGGCGCGCCCCACCGGCGCGGCCACGGTGTTGATATAGACGCCATTGGTGCTCGTATCGGTGATCGTGAAGCCGACCCCATTGAACGCGATCAATGCGTGGCTTGCTGACAGCGTGTTGGTTGGATCCGGAAGCTGCCACGTGCAGCCGAGCCCGCGTCCCAGGGACCCGCCTTCCGGTCCAAACACCTGTCTTGCATTACGGCCCAAGGGTTCGGCGTTCTCTCCGACGACTCCGAGTATGAGATGCATCTCACACCTTCAGCCTTGCTCATCAGCATGGTCGTATCCGAGCGTCGCATGAACGTTACCTGCGGCGGGGCATCGTCCCCCGCTCCGCGCCATTGTTGAAAGTCGATCGACCGACTGGTGCGTCTGTTGCGAAGCGAACGGAGCTCTCTTCGTGCGCTCAAAGCCCATGCGAGGGCGCGCTGGCTTACTCTCACCGGAACGAGGCGCAGGGGCCAAGGGAAGGAGAGCGTCGCTCGTCTTAGGCATCTACGTGCACCAGCCACTCACTCAGTGTTGCCGCATCTCAACAGCAACGCTTGTGCCAATGGCTTAAGCTACTGATTAGGTTTGGAATATTGAGATTCGACAAAAGACGGCAGGTGTTCTCAACCTAACAAAGTCAGCGTGGTTGTCAGATGCCGGACAAGCATCGACGTGGTCGGGCCCTGACTTTCGTCCTCATCCCGCCACTGTCGTCCAATCTTGCCCGATCGCGCTAACCGTCACCTCGGCTATGGCCCATTTCGGAGGTGGAGCGATGTCCGACTTGAGTCCGTTGTGCGCACCAAGCGGACTCTCCCGACTTCTACATTTTGGGTTCGCCCTAATTTGGTTGGTACGACAGCCAGTCTGTGGCACCCGCGAAGAACGCTTTGAGCGACCATTGGGCGGCTTCGCCGTCAGTGAGCTGATGCGCGTATGGCTCGCGGCGTGTGGGATTGGCCCCGACGCCGGTCGACTTGTATTCGGCATAATAGGCCGTCGGCAGGGTGTTGGTCTTGCCGGGTGTCCATTCGCGCCACCCGTCGGGGATTACGGGCGCGTCTATCTCAGTTGACAAGAAAATCACCGCGGCATAGGGGCGCCAAGCGCGGCCGAGGGCAATATCGCGCGCGGCTGTATCGGCGGTCAGCCTGCAATGATCGAAGACATAGGCGCTATCCTCGTCCGGCGATGCTTTGCTTTGGGCGGTATAGACGACCGTATGGTTGGCGACGCCGTGCAACTCACATTGCCGGAAATAGGCCTTGGCGTTGCCAAAGATAAAATCGACATGTCCCTCGATGTAGCAGCCCAAGAAGTACTGGCGCGACATTCGGCCGTTCGGCCCCTTGTTGGCGAACAGGGTATCCTGTGCGCCGAGCAGGCGGACCCGAGTGATAATGTCCTTATCTCCGGTCAGGGACAGTGCCACCGCCTGCGAAGGCGGATTAGCGGGATTGAGGGAGTAGTCGTTCTGAACCGTCAGATTGTCGAGCCGAAAATCGTCACCCGAGGCGTCCAGCGTCGCGGAATGGGAGGTTCCCCCCACATTGATCGCACCATCGCCGTAGACAATAACCGTGTCGTGAGGCTGCTTGCCGGTACCTTTGATATGAACACCTGGTTTGGAGACTTTGACCTTCTCGCGATAGGTGCCCGGCGCAATCAGAATAGCGCCGCCTTGCGGCGGTAGTGCGTCTATGGCTGACTGCAGAGAGTGATGGGCCTTGTCGGCGGATTGCGAGACCAAAAGTGGCTGAGCAGATGCTTCCGAGAAGCGGAAAAAACATCCACCCAGCACGGCAGCACAAAGCGCGAAAGCTCTCATCATGGTCTCACCTTCGTCGAGCCAACTGCATGTTTGTATTTCGGGCGCGCTCGGATGATTGCGCCTTGTGTCATCAAGGAACCCGCAACGAAAGCCAGGACCTCGTCAATGTGCATGGCACGGCAGCCTCACTTTGACGGTGCCGGGTCAGCATTCGCGCCTATGCTTCTGAAAACTTGCGATTCGTGATAGCGTTCGGCGTCACGCCGTTCTGATTGCTACCTAACGATTGGGAAACGCTTTTGCACACTCCCATCCGCGAGATAGCAACCCCGCAGCTCGACTTGGGAGTGGTGGCGACACGCCGGAACGCCCCACGGTCACATTGGTATTTTCCATCTGCCAGGTCGCGGAATCGGCAAATCGCACATCATCCAGCGTGATCTCGAGGGCATGCGTCTTGTCAATCCCACGCATCACCAGCGCACCTCCATCGCCACGAACATGGCGCAGCACAATCTGGCGATAGAGGGGAATGCTGTCACCTAGGGCTCGAGGATCGTATCTTGTATCGAACATGATCGGCCAACGGTTGCCGCGCAGGCACACATTCTCATAGGTTACCCGCTCCACCAGGCCACCCCGGCTGACATCACTCTTGATGCGCAAGCCCGATGTCGTTCCGTCGAGGATCAGGCCGCGCACCAGGATGTCGCTCACACCGGAGTTCACCTCGCTGCCGATCGACATTCCGTGTCCCCAGCCGAAATAGTTATCGACGATGGAGACATGGCGGGTGGGACCATTATTGCCGGCCTTGATTGCCACATTGTCGTCTCCAGTGCGGATCACGCTATGGGTGATCGTCACATCCTGGCTGGCGCCAGGATCGATGCCGTCGGTGTTGCGGGCGTCTGCGGGTGCATCGATGGTGACGCCCCAAAAGGTAGCACCTTCGACGCGGTTCATCGCGACGTGAAAATTGGGTGCGTTGCGCAACGTGATGCCGTGGAAGCTAATGTCCTGTGCGTGGTCGATCTGGATCAAGCGCGGGACGTTCTGATTGCCACGCTCGGTTTGCGCGCGGCGGGCCAGCTCCCACCAAGTTTCGGCGCTGCCGGCCATTGGTGTGCCGCCCTGGCCATCGATGATGCCGTCACCATAGATGCCGCCACCGCGCGTTTTGGAAAAGCTGATGAACGGGCGGCAGCCGTCGCCTTTACCTGCGATGCGACCACAATGTCCCAAGCCCCTGTCATAGGCGGTCGGGTCGGGGATGGCAAAAAGGGTGGCGTCCCGCTCGATCCATAGCGTTACGTCCGATTTCATCTCGAGTGGACCTGACCGGAAGTCGCCACGCGCCAAATAGACCGCTGCACCGGCGGGGCAACGGGCAATGGCATCTTGCAACGCGACCGTATCGTTCGTTCCAGAGGCCACCGGGCGGGCGCAAACATCACGCGGCGCAACTGGTTCGGCAACAAAGCGGCGGTCTTTCGCCTGGGCAGCTGGACAGTACGCCGTTGAGGTCGCGATGGACAGTAGAGCCCAGTAGCGGAAAAGGTTTGTCATCTACATCCTCATGCGTTGCTGCGCGCACTTTGCCGCGTGATAGCTGTCCCCGAGCCGAACACGAGCTAGAGCGAGCGCCGCCCTTCTCAGGGGCGCGCGCAAGATGACCATAATAAGACAACACGGGATGGCGGTCCCGCCTATGAGACTGCGCATCAGTCGGATGCGGTTCGAGGCGCGGGCGATGTGGTGTCGCAGCGCCGGGCCAACCGGCGGTCTCGCCGCTATCGTCCAGAATGCACTTCTGAGACCAATTGTCTTGCACAGAGGCGCCTGTCTCGGCAAACGCCAATCGTCTTGGGTTTGGCGGCGCCATGGTCCGCAAAATGCCGGCTTCCGTACGCGATTCAACTACGCCTCGATTATTACCGGGCAAGTCAAAATCACGGACTGGCGTTGGCCAGGACTTGCTTCCTTCGCAAATTTGAGTGGTTGCGGGGCTCGCAACCACCGATACCGACATTCCCTGGGCCGCAGCCACGGCTATCATCGGAAAACGAACCCGTCACGGCTCCAGCGCGACCTGCAAGCCCTCGTTCCCCTCAATATGAACATAACGGGGCCCGATCGGCCGCCCCCTGCCGCTGGCGACGGTGACAATGTCTTCCAGGGGGGTGGCGCGCGCATCCGCCTCGGGGCGGGACAAGATCAGATCGGCGTGAAACAGCCCTTCCGATTCAAGACCGGTCGCATCGACGCCAAGCGTCGCCAAGGTAGCCAAACAACTTTCGAACTCTTCAGCATCGCGAAAGCGACGCTGAATAAATGTCGCGCCGGTAAGACGTTCCGTCACAAGGCCACGCTTCGCGAACGTCGCAGCCAATGAATCAAATGGGAACATTCTTAGCACGAAGGAGATGATCCACGGACGCTTCTCCGTCGCATCGAGAATCTTGCTGAACGTCTTCTCGGTAACGTAGCCGATGCAGCCCGTCGACATGATAACGTCAGTGGATTGGATAATACGCGCGCTGTCCTTCGATAGCGTCTCGTTCTCAAGATCAGCGACAATGCCCTGCTCGAGGAGACCAACACTCGTTGCATAGCTGATTGCCGGTGCCGATACATCGAGACCGATAAATCGCGCCAGGCCGATATCGGGCCAAGCTGCAAAAAAATTGCGATCGAGACGCACCAGTGTCTCAGAACTAATCGCCCTCATCTCGCGCCGGGCATAGCGATGACGCAAGCCCCCGAAGGTCAGTGGAAACCGATGCACCGCGGCGTTGATGCCGTATGAACAGCCAACATCAAGCACGACCGGCTTAAGGCCGGTTGCCGAAGTTTTCGCTGCCAGAATCTGGCGCACAACCGGCTCAGCCACGTCCGGGATCATATAATCCAAGTCTCCCAGGACAGAGAAATATGCTCTCGGATCATCCGAAGCATAAATATCATCGAAGATAGCTTTAGACTGATTGATACGCGAAAAGTCTGTTCGCAACTCAATGTCCCCCATTTCATTTTACAAGTCCGCTCGACGGCTGCGGCCTTCAAGCACTCGGTGCCTTATCGCAGAGATCGGCCGACGCATAAACCCCATCGCGCGCTTTTTTCAATCTCGCTTCGTGGAGCAGAGGATCTCGTACAGCTCGCATGAGAAGATGAAGCGGTTCCAAAAGCGGTCACGAGATTCTTCGGCATTTATGTTCTGACGTTGAGGCTTCTTGAGTGTGCCGAATGACAGCGATCGCAATGACCACACGTTGATGGCACGATTATGAGTGCAGCGAGCATAGAGCCATGCGCTGCATCGCTCGATCCTTCCGATCATCATCGGCTCGATCGTTGAACGCGAGCGTAGCGAACACCATCTCGGCCAGTGGACTTTGTCCGCGTAAACGGATCGGACATCTGATAGCAAGTGACTAGGTCAAACGTCTGCGACCCCGACAAGTGGGGACGTCCACACCTGCTATTTCTGTAGCGTCACGACAAATCAAGCCGCGATCCTAGCCTTGTTTCGCGTAGTCGACCGCCATGCCAGCAACCTGCCCCGATGAACGGTGTATTCCCGGATTATCCAGCGACCGTCGTACACAACGCTTGTGGTGGTCATAAGATGGTTGGCCGAGAGCGCGAGCGGTGCGCTGCAAGTTCAAGGCGGAATCCGGTACCTTCCCTCCCCGCGGCATGCCGCGCAACGATCATTGACGAAGGGGGACGATTGTGTCGAGCAAATCGTCCATGGTCCGAGCCGCAAGGAAAGTTGCCCCAGGCACAGTCAGGTGCCCGGAATCGAACGCGGTCAATTCGGAATCATTGGGACCGGTCCGGCTCAGACAGCCGCTCTCGTTGCAAAAGACATCGCGGACCGAAATGTACCGGACGCCAAGCTCGCGCGACAGTTCGTGCAGCAGTGCATCGCGTTGCTGCGTCCACGCATCGGTCGATCCGTGGAACGTCCGCACCGGCAGCACCTGCTGAGTTTCCCGGTAATAGTAGAGGATGTTCTGCGACAGGCCGCCGCCCTGCCAACTCGGTGGTGGCCCTATGATGACGATATTGGTGATGTTCATCGCCTTGAGCAAGGCCACCGTCCGCGGCAGGCCCTCACGCAACACGGTTTCAATCTGTCCCCAAGTGGCGTCGAGAATGACAACGTCGGGCCGCAGACGGTTTATCCGCAACAGAACATCGTCATTGATGCTCTTGCAGTACGGCCGCTCGGACGGGCTGTAACCGATCAGAGGCGGACAGGCCGACGCCGTATACTGCGCGACATCATACCTGCGCTCAGCCGAAAAATGGAGCAACCCGGGATAGAGGGCGGCGCCGTAGGAATCGCCCCAGATCAACAGCAGCGGGCGACCACCATGGCCCGCGCATTCGGGCGCGAACTCCGATGCGGGTTGACGCATCAAAAGGCACGCAGCGCGTCGCCAATGGCTCTCAGTTTCTGTGCCGGACAACATGAAGTTGCGGATCGGTTGCGGGAAGCGTGCCGGCAGGCCCCGTGTAATGACCGCAGCAATGCCGATGAGCCCCGTTGCGGCCATCGCGGCAGCCAAAGGTGCAACCCTCCATCTGATCGCAGCCACCCCAAACCTGATCGGCTGCTCGATGAACCGATAGGTGAACCACGCCAGCAGCGCGCTGAGCGCGAGAAGTTCGGACATCAGCAGCGCCGGTACGGCGCCGTTCATGTTCATCTTGGCAAAGGCGATCAACGGGAAATGCCAAAGATACAGGGGATAGCTCATACGCCCGATGAAGATCAATGGGCGCGCCGACAGAATGCGGCGATGGACGGTTGTATTGGCCGTCGCGATCAGGGCCGTGGCTGCCGAAACGGGAACGGCCGTCCGGAGGTCGGGCCAATGTGAGCCTGCATTGAATGCCCAAAATACGAAAGCGATGGCAGCCAATCCTGCCAGAGCAAGCGCTGTGGCGACTGAGCGAACCGCCTCGACGGAGCCGTTGCACAGGCAGAGGCCAACGAGCGATCCGGCGAGAAGCTCCCATGCCCTGGTCGTCGGCGAGTAGAACGCCCAGGCGGAATCGATCGGCGGCGTCAGGAGGCAGATAAAAAGAGAGCCGAGCGCAAGCGCTCCCACGATTGCCGCGCGGCGCACTCGCCAACGCGAAATCAGCAACAGTGCCGCCGGCCATACGATGTAGTACTGCTCCTCGATTCCGAGCGACCAGAGATGGAGAAGCGGAAGGCGTTCTGCGTGGGGATCGAAGTATCCGACGATCTGCTCGTGCAGCACAAAATTCTCTATGAAAGCGGCCGCGCCCCTGATGCTGGTTCCGAGCGCCTCCATCTCGGCGGCAGGGAATGTGAACCATGCGATGACGAAGGTGACCAAGATCACGACAACAAGGCAGGGAAATATCCTTAAGATTCGGCGAGCGTAGAAGTTCGCGATGCTGAAGCGTTTCTCAAGCATCTGCCGAATAATGATTCCAGTTATCAGATAACCGGAGATGACGAAGAAAATGTCGACGCCGGCGAAGCCGCCGGGCACGGCTCGCGGAAACGCATGATATGCCAGCACGGCCAGCACCGCGATGGCGCGCAGGCCGTCAATATCCGGCCGATACCGGATGGAATCGGGGCGATCAGCACCGTCAAGAGGCGCATCGTCGTTGACGCGCAACCGCGTGCCCAAGGCAAACGCACCAGATTTCCATATCGCGCTGACGCGTTCGCGCGTGAATTCCATACCGGCCTTGCAATCGAGGTGCTGCCACTGCGCAGGTTCGCGCGTTCGATGATTTCCCCTGACCTTTCAACGCTGGGCTCACCGAACCCCAAGTCGTCGAAGCGCCACGGAGCTGACCTCGCGAAACGATCAGATTTCGTGCGCAAGTCCTATTGATGTCAGGGGTTGGAGCAACTCATACGTTGGTTTAGATATGCTAGGTGCGTATCCGCCGTATCTCGCTGATGATTTGATCACGCACCGCGGCCTCTATCTCCAAAAATCCCAAGCTCTCACATGGCCGGACGGACAACGGACGGATCGCTTTAGCGATCAATCAGGCCGCGCAGGATGGCCTCCGCCCGCATCGAAACGGCCGTGTAAAGCTGCGCGGCCTTGATGGACTTGCGCCTTCCCGGGTCATTCTGAGCGATGTTGGGATCAGATAGGAGGCGCTGGAACCGAGCCCTGCGCCACGCTTGCACGCGGCGAAGGCGCGGCAGAATCGCCGACTGCTCCTCAATGCTGACCCGCTTCTCACTCGTCACACCGGTCGCTCCTCTTGAGGTTGTGAGCGTAGCGCAACTCTCGGCGCCTGTGGAAGAGGTTCCCGGTATCCTACGGGTAGGCGAACTCCAGGCCTTTTTTCGCCACTTAGCTAGTCTTGCTTGAGATTTCCGGGCTCTGAGCCCCCTGGAATTTTCCGCGTTCTAAAGGCTTGCTTACAACCACATAGTTTGTTGGCGCGCCGAACGAGGCAAAAAGTCTGATATCTGCGATTATAAACACGCCATACTCGGTGCTTTTGATTTGTAACCCGATCTCATGCAGCGCGTCCGAGGGGGTCTCTTCGACATCGAGCCCGCCGACCCGTGGCGATAATCATTGGGTAAGAAGCGAATAAAATCTCTCACCAGCGGATGCAATCCCTTCACACCGTATGCTGACACAGCCAACTCCAAGCCCAATTTTCGCTACATCGCCGCCCAGCAGTTTCTGCAATCGCTCAATTTCGATGTCGCGCCGATCGTGACCGTCGGCGCGCTCGGCGGAACCAAGAAGCAGATGGTGGAGATCGCCCGCGCGGTGCTGCACAAGGCCAAGGTGATCAAGCAGAGATAACTGGACGCTGCGAACACTGGAAGAAGCCGCGGCAGATCGCGTGATGGAATTTCGCCAAATCTGTACAGGATTAATTTCTGTTAGTACGAAGATGGATCGCCGCCACGCTGCGTGGTAGGCCTCTGGAACCAACGGTTTGTCCGACGATGAGACCCTAAAACTGCGCTCCGGACAGGATTCTCCCTTGTCGGAGGGGCGGCTCCAGCGTGGGGTGCACGCGCCGTGGGCCTCATCCGCCGGGGCCTCTGCCTAGCGCTTCTCGGCGTCTTCCAAAGAAGCCTTCATCTCCAACAAGGCTTCCTTGAGCGGCGGCAGTTCATCCTTGACCGCCTTCCAGACAATCTGGCCATCGACCCGCTGATATTCATGCCGCAGGATGTTGCCTATGCCAGCAATATCTTTCCAGCGGACGTCCTTATGTGGCGTTTTTAATTCACGGGTAAGGTGGCGGCTGGCTTCAGAAATAACCTCGATTCCACGCTCTACCGCCGAACGCAAACCCATGAACGCTGGTAGTCCCGAAAAGACTTCCCTTTGATTGCCTTCTCAATACCCTGAATGGCTTCCAGCATGTCGTGGATGCGGAGCAAAGGCGTACGCGTTGGCATCAGAAGACCCGTGTGGCCTCAGATTCGATCTTCTTTCGGATTAACGGGTGCAACCCGTTCCGGGTGGTCAAATCGACTTCAACGCCCATGCCTTGCTGGAGCAACCGCTTGACGGCTACCAAGTCAAAGGCATTGAACTTGCTACGAGGGTCGTAGTCGAGAAAGAGATCCAGATCACTTTTGCTCGTAGCCTGGTTACGAGCCGTCGAGCCGAACAGATACAACGACGCCGCTCCCCGCTCCTTGAGAGGGGTGGCGAAAGTACGAAGTTTCTTAATGGCTTCAGTTCGGTTCATGCGGCGAATCCTATTATAAACATATGGGGATCGCCAAAAGCGAATTCTAGTGGATCGAGCTTCTTGGATGGCGCCGTTGACCGCCTTGCTATTGGGCTTGTGCGGGGGCGTATTTGTTCTTTCTTGTCTCAACACCTCGCTCAACCTCGAAGCTCCGATCTGACGGATGGATGCCATATTGCGCGTCACAGCCCGGCTACCAACCACGATTAGGTACGGCGCAGGATCGTGCGAGAGCCGATCAACGTGTCCTCGTATCCGCCAGTCGTCCGAACGCGGATTGGTGAAGCTGCACGATCAGCGGGCGGCGAATATTCTGGCAGGCTTTGGTGGCGGCAAGAGCCGCTCCAGCCTGCTCCATCAGCCCGAGCTCTTATGGAGTTCGGCGTTACAAAGGCGCATGAGCGCTCAGTCGGTCCCGGAGGGCCTGCCGACCGGCGACGAGGTTGTCGAGATCCAGCAGTTCGTCATCGATCCGCTGTGTTTGCGCCATTCGTACAACCAGCGTCCGCGTGGCGTCCAGCACAAAGACGCCGCAATCATGGCGGTTGCGCTGCTGGGCCATCTGGGCAGGCTGCAAGCTGGCGCCCAGCCTTGCTGCGAGTTGCTCGGCCTTGGCGCTGTTATATCCCCGCAAGGAGTCGTAGTGATAGGCAACCACCGCTTCCGGATCGCGACGATCGACGAGCAGCAGCGACCAATGCGTACCTTGGCCGCTGGCACCCCCATCGTTCACTGGCAGGAACAAGAAGTTGGCGGCATCATTCTCGTTTTCATCCTTGATGATCCCCCACAAGGCGTCCTGTCGGATGTGATCGTCCTCGGTCAAGCGCAACAGATGTGCTTGTGCGGGCCGCAAGAACCGCGTCCGGGCGGCCAGATCCGGATTGTCGCTCTGCAACTCCTGCTCCAGGAGTGTGTAATCCGCCGTAATATGCTCGTCGCCCAGCCACTCCGTGTCGCCGAGCAGCCGCGGAGGCTGCAGTGGGATGCCCGATCCAGAGGCCTGTCCAACCGGTTGATCCAGACGGCCGGACGAGTTTTCGCGACGACTCCTTCGTAGGGATTTGTCAAAAGCTGACTTAAAACACCACCACAGTCCGCAGCCTTTGGCACTTTTCGGGATCGCGGACGTCGAAGCGCTGGTCGATGACGATGTCTCTCCCACATGTTTCGGCACGCCTTCGACGTCCGCCATCGCGGGCTCTAGAGACTGAAGTCCATGTCCCGGAACGAGCGTAGCGCTAAGTCCTCGCGGATTATCTAGGGTGGCCTCCTTTGTCCCTTGCCCGAGCTCAGCCGTATAAGGCCGACCATTGATGTAAAAATGTGGCCGCGGCTGGAGCGGTGTCGCCGGCAGGACGCCTTTTTTGTCCATTGAACCGACCAGAGGACCGGGTGCCGATTGGCAACCATGGTCCCATCCCAAGCCGACGATATGTGTGAAGTCTTCTGCATGTCTGAAGTCTTCCGCCGGCACGGTGGCCTGTATCTCGACCGCAATGTATGGCAGCTGGGATGGCAGATCCGAGCGGCTCGAAGTGGGGCTTAACGGCGCAAGTCGCTCAAGATCACCGACGGCCGGGGATGGCTCAGCACGTGCAGACCGCGATGGCGACATTGGCAACGTCCTCCCAAAGAACCCGTCGCAGGATCGGTTGGAATTGAAAGTAGCGTAGTCTTCGCGGTCATCAACCTCGAACGATCCGGCGTTGGAGCACGGGACCGACGGCCAGACCATGACCTCCACTATAACGCGCACTTGCCTCACACGTGAAGGCGTATAGTAATGAGATAGTTCGAGATGTCAGACTGAAGAAGATATTCTCAAGTGGCATCCGCCCTGAGAACATTTTTGACGCAAGCTCATCATGGCTCACTGGTCCCTCGAATTTCATTTCGACAAGGATCCCGACTTGGGGGCCAGTCTCGCAACATTTCCCATGTTCATTATGAGCGACCTGAATGGGTAGACACATCGCTGACACGATCACCAGAGAATTCTCCGACCACACGACGAGCCCATTCGGACGCACGACCGGCTGCTGAATTATCATCCAGCGGCGTCTCGTGAGAGTGATGGTTCCACATACCCCGTGAAACAAGCGCAAACTCCCGGCCGCGTCTGTTGACGCGCCCCACGCGCACCAACACAGTTTTCCCAAGAGAGGACGGCTCGATCCTGAGCACGCAGAAGCCATGGCAAATGCAGATGGCCGCTCGCTTCGAATTCGTGATATATACCAAGATACAACGAACGAACCGAAGTGAACCACAATTTGACGTAGATATCATGAAATCACGGCAGTACTGCCGTGGCTTTCTCTGCGCACAAGAATGAGGCAGGCCATGTTCGATGCTCAATGCGATCTCGCCGCCGTCGTCTATGAAGCAGATCAAAATCCTGACTCGGTTCTGCATGATTTCGCGACAGACCTGAGCGCGCAAGGCCATCGAGTTGTCGGTATGGTGCAGGTTGGTCAATGCGACGACTCCAGTCTGTCTGGTGTGCTGGTCCACAATGGTGAACAGTTATCTCTTGCCAAAAATCTCGCCCCGGCTGAGCACAGCTGCCGTCTAGATCTCGAACGGCTCCAGAACGCAGCCGCGCGGATTGCCGGCGCGCTTGAGGCCGGAGCCGACCTCATGATCATCAATCGCTTCGGCAGGCGAGAGCGCGCCGGCAAGGGCCTGGTCTACTTGATCGAGCGTGCACTCGATGCCGACATTCCCGTGGTGGTCGCAGTCGCCGACCATCGTTTCACTGATTGGATCGAATTTGCAAATGGCATGAGTGTAAGACTTGCGTGCGATCGTGACGCTCTGGGCCGCTGGTGGCGCGGACTCTCAAACGGGCATTCAACCCCGCACGAACGCCCGACGATCTGCGAAATACTAAAATAGTTGAACCGTGTGGTACGATCTTTCCCTGAGGTACGATCTCCGCTCACATCCGTCACGAGATGGCGGACGTCTGCTGGAAGGCGCTGACACAGCGTTTGCTAGGCGATCGGCCTGCCCTACCACGGCATCCGCTGTGCGACCTCGATTACAATAAGACATTGCTAGAACTCGGAGGTCGACACAGCGGCACGGATCCAGACATGTCCTGGGAACCGATCGGGCATTCCTGTGATCTTGACGTCCTTGCCGAACTGCAGCACGAGGCGGGCCGTGCGACACGGTGGAGAATATCCACGCAGTCCATGCCTGGCCGCGTTCGCGATGGGCGCCGGGGACAGTTTCGCTTGTTCGGTGAGGTCGCACCTCGGCAACCGGAAACGGCCGTCATAGAGCGGATGGCCGACCCATACCGTCACTTTGACATTCTCATGAAGCTTTTCCGATCAGGTGCGGGCCTCGCCGCTGCATCACGACCAGCACCGTTCGCAATTGCGCTCAGGTAGCGATCGTGTGGTGCAGCATCATGAAAGACATCATGGCCGGGACAAGCCCGGCCAAAATGAAGAGTGCGCCAAATCAGTTGGAACTCGGCGCGGGAACGGCAGCCGGTTGCGTGACCGCTTGCGGGGCGCGTCCAACGACGACGGTCAGAAGCCCTCGGCCCCATAATCGCTTCGCGACCTGTCTGGCATCGTCCAGCGTCACCGCATCGACGATAGCGTTCTGCTTCTCGATATAGTCGATCGGCAATTTATCGATCTGATATTGCAGCAATGCCTGAGCCAGTTTGGAGGATGTATCGAGCTCGAGCATCTGCGAGCCCTTGAGGTAGGACTTGGCTTCGTCGAGCTCCTTCTGGGTCGGTCCCTCCTCGGCAATGCGGCGTGTCTCCCTCTCGACCGCACTGATGGTCTGGCCGGCGCGATCGGCGCGCGTGCCGGTACTGCCGATGACCACGGCCGAATGTTCCATCCATAAGAGGGATCCAGACACCGAATAGGCCAGCCCCCGCTTCTCCCGCACCTCGTGAAAGAGCCGCGAGGACAATCCGGCGCCACCCAGGATGTGGTTGACGACATAGGCCACCATGAAGTCCGGATCGCCGCGTCTCACACCAGGCCCCCCGAAGGCGATCACGCTCTGCGGTACGTCGAGGGGAACAAAGACGAGCTGCGGCGGCGCCGCCGCTTCGATATCGGCAACCGGCTTGAGCTTCGCTTTGGCTGGGAGGGCACCAAACGTCTGGTCTAGCAGTTTGCCAAGCGTTGCCTGATCGACGTCACCAACCACCGCGATCTTCAGCGTATCCCTGGCAATCACATGGCTGTCATAGTCCTTCAGGTCTGCCACCGTGATGGTGGGGACAGTCTCGAGGGTGCCGTTGGCCTGACGCCGATACGGATGATCGCGAAAAGCGATTTCCAAGAATTTGCGGCTCGCAAGCGCGGTGGGATCCGTAGTGTCACGGCGCAGGCTCGAGATAACCTGCGAACGGACGCGTTCGACATCGGCCGTTTCGAAATGCGGCGAGGTCAATGCCATCCGCAACAGATCGAAGCCTTCGTCCTTGTTGTCGCGAAGCATCCGCAGGCTGCCGCGGAATAGGTCAGAGGTCGCGCTGAACGAGAGCCTGATAGCGCGCCGCTCAAGCCGCTCGTGGAAGGTCTTGGAGTCGAGATCGCCGGAGCCTTCGTCAAGCAGACCGCACACGAGCGTGGCGCCCCCCAGTTTGTCAGTAGGGTCTTGCGCTGCGCCGCCAGCAAACGCAAATTCCATCGCGATCAGCGGCACGGTCGCATCCTGCACGAACCAGGCCTCGATGCCGCCGGGCGAGATCAAATGCTGGACTTTTACCGCAGCCTGCGACGGAGACACCGCGGATACAGTGAGTGCGACGCCAGTCACAAGGCTCAGCGCGAGGCGCCTCGCGCGAAGGAAGGAATAGGTCACGGACGCTTCTCCTCGCGCTTTCCGGTGGTGGTGTCCTTGATCAGATAGCCGGTGACCGAGCGCTTCTTGTCGAGCCATTTTTGCGCAACAGTGCGGAGTTGCTCCGCAGTGACGGCGCGGATGTGGTCCGGCCGGCTTCGGATGTCCTCGATGGACAGGCCCGCGCTCAGCGCGCCGCCGTACTGGTACGCCAGCAGGGCCTGGTTGTCCTGGGCATAGATCGCTGCCGCAACCAGCTGCGTCTTCGCCCGCTCCAGATCTTCGGCCCGGATCGGGTTCTGCAAGATGTTAGCGATGACGCCGTCGATCACGTGCTCGACCTCCGCGAAGCTGACGCCCGGCTTGGGCCGGGCCGCGATCGCAAATTGCGTCGGATCAAGCGAGATGCTCGAATAGTAGGCGCTCGCCGAGACCGCCAGTGGCTGGTCGACGACAAGAGCGCGATAGAGATAGGAATTGTGGCCGCCGCCCATCACTTGTGCGAGCACCTCGAGCGCCGCGCTTTCGCCGGGAGCCGCGGTCGGGGCCGAGGGCACCAGATAAAAGCGCCCCACGCTTGGCTGCTCGACGCGGGGGTCCGACAGCGTGACGGTGCGCGGCGCGGCCGTTTCCGGCTCCTGGGGGCGAATGCGCCGCGCCGGGATCGCGGGCTGCGCCGGGATCGGACCGAAACTGCGCTCGACCAGCGGACGCACATCGGCGGCCTCGACGTCGCCGGCGATCACCAGGATCGCATTGTTGGGGGCATAGAAGCGGCGGTAGAACGCCAGCACATCCTCGCGATCGAGCTTCTCGATCTCCTGGTGCCAGCCGATCACCGGCCGGCCATAGGGGTGGTTGAGGTAGAGCGCGGCCATGATCTGCTCGTTCAGGCGTGCGATGGGATTGTTGGCGACCCGCATATTGTATTCCTCAAGCACGACGTCGCGCTCAGGCGGCACGTTCTCGTCCTTAAGAACCAGGCCGGTCATACGATCGGCCTCGAACTCCAGCATGGTCGGCAGGTGTTCGCGCCGAACATGCTGGAAGTATGTGGTGTAATCATCGGAGGTGAAGGCGTTTTGGTTGCCGCCGATACGAAACACGGTCTGGGAGAATTCGCCGAGTGGATGCTTGTCGGTGCCCTTGAACATGAGATGTTCAAGGAAGTGAGCGAGCCCGGACTTGCCCGGTGTCTCGTCGGAAGCGCCGACCTTGTACCAGATCATATCCGTCACGACAGGCGTGCGATGGTCGGGGATCACGACCACCTGAAGCCTGTTACTGAGCGTGAAGCTGGCAGGTGGCGGCGATGTGACTGCCTGGGCGAATGCGCCGCCGGCGGAGAGAGTGCAAGTCGTGAGCTGTGCGGCAAGAAGGCATGTCGCCGATCGGCATGAGAACATCGGGATCTTTGTCAACAGCCGTCCCCAAATGTCGGAGAGGAAAGCACGCCGCAGCGTTGTCATCGGCAGAGAGCTGCCGGATCGGGATGGCCCTTTAGAAGCTCCATTGCGGTGTTTGGGATCAAGGAAAGAGATCATGATCGGATCCAATGTCTGGTTGTGCTAGGCTCTTGCGATCGATCCAATCGAGAGCTTGTGCTTTTCCCGCGGGACCATCGTCGGTCCAACGCGTATGCGCACATCCCAAAGCATTGCCTGTGCCAAAGAAGAAACTCTCCTAAATACAATGGGTCACCGGAATGAGCCCTGTCGCAGGTCCAACACCGTCATACATCGGACAATGCTTTGTTGACCTGTTGGCCGCCTCTAACGGCGGTTTGGCGACATTCGCGCGCTGCACAAAAATACAATGGTCGGCCGACGACGGCTCAATCGTCACTGCCGATCGTACCTTGAGATGGCTGCCGCCCTGAACCGCGAGCCACGCTTGCACGCCAGTGGAAAGCCCCCAGACCAACACGGCCGACGCCATCGTAACGACCTTCAAACGCGACTATGTGTCCGGATAAATCTGCTTCCCAACATGTGAGCCGTCTTTCAATTCTGTGGCCGGCTCAACGTAAAAAAATTTACAAGACCGCTGCCCAGCAGTCGTCGCTAGCTCCGAAGGCCTGAATGCCTTCTAAGGCGTCTCGCGCGATGCCCTACAATTCGTCTGAACAACGACGAGCCCGCGCTTGGTGATCGTGGAGACGCACAACCGTCAATGGACCGGAGCGATCAAGGCGCAGCTCGATGTCATGAGCTATAGCGACGATAGCCCACCAGCTCGGAAACTCCATTCATCTCAGCGAAATAGGGATGGGCGCCTTAACTGCCTTCCCGCAACGTTCAAATGCGGGGACTGACGCTGTTAGCATTTGAGCCCAGTGCCCTAGTTCGATTTTTCAAGTATCCTGGTTCGGATTAAGCGAACGGAAACGGAGGCTTGCCGGTGTTCTCGGTGGGCTACTGAGACGGCATAGAAAATGTTCTAGGACGATTAGTTTTTATGGGTCGCGATCCGTTCTTATCGCTCGGCGAGCGGAATGAGCCGTCGTCTCCGTGGGTGAACGGAGTTCCTATCGACAGGCATAAATTGCACTAGCTTGCCGAATTCCCCGGGCGTAGGTTCCAGCGCCAACGCAGGAGTTGTGTCATGGGCAATGACATACTTAACAGCGTAGTCATTGTGTTATTCGGGCTGAGCCCGCTCGTCATGATCGGCATCGCAATGTATGTGCAGTAGGGGCGCCTCATTTGGCCGGCCCTTCCGCTCCTTTGCGTGACCTGGCCCTCGGGGCCGGTAGATGGTCCCAGCAACCGCCGCTACACAGGCCCCCAAGGTTGCTGGGGCCGCTTAACAGGAGGCCGCCTCGGTTTGCGCCCTCCTGGCGGAATTGATGACCCGATCTCATACGGCCATCCGCTCTGATAACTGATATCTGAATTTTTCCTTCCTGCCGAAGCTCAGCTATTGCGAGCGCCAGCAGCTCGCGCTGCGGATGACGCAGAAGCGCTTTGCCCGCCTCTTCGCCCCTTCGCTACGCTTTGCGTTCAGTTTCTTACGCGATGCTTACGCAAGAGTGATCACAGAACTCCTATGCGCCCTCCCGAAATGAGGCACGGTAAAGCTCCTCAATCGTTTCTATTTCTTCCGTGGTGAGCTGAACGAACTCGTTTTCTCTCGCCCGCTTCGACAGCTTTCCTTCGTTTTGCCGTAGAAAGCCAAAGAGGTTGTTGAGCGTTCGCTCGGGCATATCGATCATACTTTCGATGCCAGCGCGGAAAGCATCGAAACTGCGAAGAAAGTTGGTCTCGTTTGGCAGGTCTTGCTCGATAGTTTGACGCACGCATTCATATAAGAACTCTGCATGCGGCGTGGCATCGAAGAAGCGGTAGAAGTCAGCTGTGTCGTTGAGAACCTTCACATTTCCCTTCGGCGCAGCCTCCCATCGCACACAAGGGAGCAGCCTGCTGGAATAGCTTTCCAGCACACTCTTGTACTCG
The DNA here is from genome assembly GCF_040446015.1 of Bradyrhizobium sp. INPA03-11B. Classification (NCBI taxonomy): domain Bacteria; kingdom Pseudomonadati; phylum Pseudomonadota; class Alphaproteobacteria; order Hyphomicrobiales; family Nitrobacteraceae; genus Bradyrhizobium; species Bradyrhizobium sp. INPA03-11B. The sequence goes on along the minus strand of NZ_JASGSR010000052.1, from coordinate 26,270 downwards.
GCGATTCTATCGAGAATCGCTGAAGACACCGGGAAATGCAGTCCAGCAGGATTAAACCCGCGCCGCGACAGAACGTGGTGCATCAGGTATCTATGAATACGTCCATTGCCGTCTTCAAACGGGTGGATGTAAACAAATCCGAATGCGAGCACTGCTGCGGCTATAACGGGATCGAGATCGTTTTCTGCTGCATGGTCGAAGGCGATCAGCCCCGCCATAAGCGAAGAAATATCCTCGTGCCGCGCACTGATGTGGTCCGGGATTGGCCTTTGGGTGTCGCGATCATGCTCGCCGACAAAGCCGCCTTCTTGTCGGAATCCCAGTCTCACAAAGCGCTCGTCGGCGATCACGATGCCCTGGAGGCGCAGAAACTCCTGCTGATCGAGCGGTGCGCGACCAGCTTCGCCAATCGCACGACCCCAACGCTGAATGCGATCTTGGGGCGGTCTTTCGCCCTCGATCACGTAGCTTGACTTCGAGTCCTTCAGCAGGAGAAAGGCCGCCGTCCGCGCAAGCAGATCCTTGGGGACTTCGCTGACAACGGCACGCGCGCGCTCTTTCCAATCCTGCGCGATAAATTCGTTCAGTGCGGGCGTCTTGAAAACGAGCGGGCAAAATTCCGGGGTGCCGGGAAGGTTGTCGCGGACCCGATGCCGGACGGAGTTTGTGCCAATCCCTGCAAACTGGAGGTCGGTATCGATGGCATCCACATACGAGACCTTGTCTGTGATCGACAGCTTAAGCTGTCGGCCGAGCAACCACTCGTACAGAAACCAAATACGCCGTGTGTAGATGCCGGTAGGCTTCTGCCGCACGAACTCTGCGATTTCTCCCTCCTGTACGGCAAGGAAAAGCCGCTTCAAGACGGCAAGATCTACCCCCTCGTTTTTGAGGGCAAAAGTCAGGTGTCCCTCAAGAGAGGCCTCCGGGGCATGTCGAGGTGTGTAGATGCGCCAGCTGTCCTGTTCAATAATGCGGTGCTTGGTGCCGATGGCCGAAAGGGTCCGGGGAACCGGGACGGGAAGCCTATAAGCGTGGATCAGGGCAGCGTAGCCCGCTGGGACGGCGGTCTCTGGCAGCCGTCTATCGTGAAAAACGCTCACCGCCCCCGAAAAATGCTCGCTCATGATTGATCCATGTGAAAAACGCCCCCATCACTCGAATTTTCTTCACGGAGTAGCCTCGACGCCGAAATTTAATTCTATACTGTGAAAAATGATCGCTCAACATATTTTATGTGAAAACTGTTCTCCCGCCGGATTTGAAAGGTTCCCGTGCCATCGGGCTGTCCGAGAGCGCGATATCAGCCACCAGCGGGTAATCACGGTACAGTCGCGATATCACCGTCAGCACGGCGGCAGGCCTTCGCGCGCGCCACGTTGCGGCACGACCATCGCGGAAGCCATTTCCTGATGTACCGAGGCTGCGCCGAACGGCACGATCGAAATGGTGCGCATACTCCACGACAGAATGGACTTTTGGCGCCGCGTCCCATCTGCTCAACGCGAACACCGATAGAGCCGTAGCATCGCAGAGGACGCCGCGCGCCTCTAGACGCCAGGGCGCTCCAACAATCACAAAAGAACTGAGCTCCCGGCTCCCTCGCGCGGTTCGATCGTTGTCGTCCAGCCCAACTCTCCTTCGCCAAGAGTCCATTCGGGCATCTCCCGAGGCGCCAGTTCTAACTGGAGATCCCAGGCCAGCGGCTCGCGCAAAACGACATTGACTAGGCGACAAAGGATGCCGTGAGCCTCGCGCCCGGGCAGCAGAGAGCGAAACTGCTGCTGGTTGAGCGGCCCGAGGCAAATCCGGAATTTGCCCGCAACATCCGGCATGGTGTCGCCAGCAAGGGTATCAATGCCAAGCTGAAGGCTTGGCTTGCCTAGGCGCCAATGGGCTTCCGGTGGAATATCAATCTCGCGCCAGATCAATTCGTCGACCCGGGCCGGAACATTGAGATGGCTCGAAATCACGCCGGCCACAAGGCGTGCCGATCGGCTGGACAACGCAAGGACACCGGCATGAGGCAGCAGCCGCGCCCGCCATTCCCGTTCGTCGGTTGTGCTTTCTCCTGGCAAGAGCCCAAAGAGCGCACCGACCAGCACCGAAATCGCGTCGGTCCCCCCCTCCTCAAACCGCAAATGGTGGCGATAGTACCGCCAAATTCGCAGCAGCAGGCTGATCAGACGGTGATTGAAGAAATCGAAAAACTCGCCGAGCGATCCCGTGCCGTCGGCGTGCATGACACGTTCGGTGTAGAAGGGCGGCAGCGGCGACGATGGGCCGTGCAGTCCGAAGGGATTGACGTACACCTCCACCCGCTCTGTTGCGGCCTTGACCTGTCTGACTTGCGCGATCTCCTCGGCGGGAAAGCCGAGCATCGGCGTCGCGCGAAAGCGAACCGCCTCGCGCGCGGGATCGTCAGTGGATCCGATTGGGGGAGCGTTGCCAAAACGCCGTTCGAGGAGCGCGGCGAGCGAGAAGAATCCGTAAGCCGCAAGCTCACTGAGATCCTCGGGCGCGCTCAGAACGGGTTGATCGATCCGGTTCTCGCTGGCCATGTGTAATGTGCGTTGCTTTCCGTGCCGCGGACCGAAAACCGGTGCAGCATATTGATGCCGGCGAAGGTCGCGAAGAAGGCATCCAGCACCGAGCCTAACAGGAACAACTCGCCCTCACCGCCGATCTTGCTGTCGACCAGAGCCAACTCGACGTTGCGCATACGGATCGGGGCCCCGCGCACCACGTGATCGCTGTCGGACGTCACGAACTGATCAAGTCCCTCGAGCAGCAACTCCAGGCGCCGGCGCGCCTGAACGTCATAGACCGCACGGAAATCGTAGCTGGCAATGATGGTCCGCAGCGTATCGACGTTGACCATGGCGCCATAATTGCGCGCCAGATTGGCCGTCAGCCGCCGCAACAGGCCATCATTGAGCGGTGGCGGCACCTCTGCAACGACCGCGGTGATGTTGGAGAACGTGACCGAGCGAGGCGTGTCAGAGGTCGGCATATCGACGGCACCGACTGGCAACCGGTCGGCGATCGGTCCGTTGGAGCAGGTCAATTGCAGCGATGCGACATCGATCGGCGGGTGCTGGCCGACGTCGAGCCGGTCGACGAAACTCACATAATGGTCGACACCCCGGCCGATCACAGCGGGGCGGACCCGCTCGCGGAAGTAGGCGCGGTTGCGCTCAGCGCCGGGCAGATCGTGGCGTAACAGCTCGAATGGCTCGAACTCGATACGTTCGGGGCGCCCTTGCACATAGCCGGTCACACGATCCACGGAACGGATGCTGAAGTTAGGCCCTCCGGCGGCAAGCACGCGGTGTTCGGTCTTGGTCCGCTCCAGACGGATCGGCGAGGCCTCATGGCTGAAGACATTGATGGCCGGCGTGCAGTTCAAGCGAATCTGGTCCTTGCTTACTCGCATTTGCGCGGGAAACGGACGCTGAAATTCGAAGCTGAGCCTGCACTCCGTCTCGACGTGGGCCCCCACCGGCTCGAGACCAGACAGTTCGACGTAGAGAAATTTGGACGGATAAGCCAGGTACTCCTGAATGATCCGCAGTCCAGCGAAGCCATTATGTGGCCAGGGAAAAACCGCCTCCTCATCCCTCCATCCGATTGGCGCAATCTGCGCTGCCTCGATTACTGCGACCTGTCGATCCGCCACGGTGACGGTTACCTGCCTGACGTGGCGGCACAGCCAGGTCAATAGGTGGCGCCCGACTTGTGGCTCTCGCTCGGTTGAAAAGAAGAGGCGGAGCCGACCGTTCTGAAGACATGAGAGGTTTTGCTGGCCGGTTGCCTTGATACCCAAGGTCAGGCGCGCCGAACCCGTCCGGTTCTCGAACTGAGCGTCAGTGATCTGCAGCGGCAGCACATCAATTGAGTAGCAGGTGACGAACGCGCAGCTCGTGCCCTCAAGTGGACGCGAGCGGACGCTGGTGCCGGCCGGCACGTTCAGGCTCGCTGCGCTCGCCGATTGGTTCAAAGCAAAGCAGAGCGTCGTGATGGGGGGCAGGGGTTGAAGATAGTGTGGCCATACCATCCGCAACAGGCCATGGACGAATTCGGGAAACTCGTCGTCGAGCTTCTGGCGCAGGCGGGCGACAAGGAATGCAAAACCTTCCAACAACCGCTCCACGTCGGGATCGGTGGCCTCACGCCCAAGGAACGGCGCAAGCTTCGGATTGGCTAAAGCGAAGTCGCAGCCGAGCTCGCGCAAATAGGACAACTCATCCTCGTAATAAGGATTGAGCGCCACCGCTTCAGTCCTTCACCCAGACGCGTTCTTCGTAGATCGCATCGAATGAGATCGGCTCCATCCGGCCGTTATAATAGAGCGTCGCGTTGACGTGGAACGTCAGCTGCAACGGGTATTCGCGATCGGTTTGAACGCGGATCGAAACATTCCCCAAGCGCGGATCAAACATCTCGATCTGTTGCTTGAGCGAATGAGCGACTGTGCGCGCCGCGTCGGCCCCCTGCCCGATCGCGCCATTGAGATCGGGCATACCGAAGTCCGGCCGTGTTTCGCAGCAGCCCTGATGCGAGTTTAGAACCCGGCGCAGGTTGTCCAGGACACTCGCCCGGAAACGATCGAATGACCCCTGTTGCGGCGCGGGGTTCCTGCTCGCCCATGCCTGTTCCAAGCGCTCCATAAGACTGCGGTCTATCATCGTCTGCACACCATCATTGCTTGTCGAGTTTGCCCTTTAACGATAAGGCAAAATCCGCGCCCATATATTTCAGGTGTGGAACGAGGGAGAGGCCGACGCGATACCAGCCCGGCTCACCTTCGACGTCGTCCACGGTGATCTCCGCCTTGCGCAAGGGTCGCCGGGAGCGCACGTCGGCCGACGGATTCTCCTGATCGGCGACATACTGGCGGATCCAGTCGTTGAGCTCGCTCTGGAGCTCGTCCCTGCTCTTCCACGAGCCGATGTTCTCACGCTGCAGCACCTTGATGTAGTGCGCGAACCGATTGATCATGAACATGTAAGGCAGCTGGGTGCCGAGCTTGTAGTTGAGTTCGGCCGTCTTGCCATCCTGGGTGTTTCCGAAATATTTCGGCCTCTGAACAGAATTTGCCGAGAAGAAAGCGGCATTGTCCGAGCCCTTGCGCATGGTCAGCGCGATGAAGCCCTGTTCGGCAAGCTCGAACTCGCGCCGGTCCGAGATGAGAACCTCCGTCGGGACCTTGCTCTGCAACTGCCCCATCGCCTCATAGGTGTGTAGATTGAGGTTCTCGACCGCTCCGCCGGATTGGGGACCGATGATGTTCGGGCACCAGCGATATTTTGCGAAGCTTTCGGTTAGGCGTGTCGCGAAGGCAAAGGCCGCATTGCCCCACAGATAGTTGTTGGTGTCACCATTGGAGGCCTCCTGATAATTGAAAGCCTTGACCGGAACCGTTTCCGGCCCATAGGGCAAGCGCAGCAGGAAACGCGGTAACGTCAAGCCGAAATAGCGAGCGTCCTCGCTTTCGCGAAATGAGTTCCACTTGACGTATTTTGGCCCCTCGAAGATCGATTGCAGGTCCTTGAGACTTGCGATCTCCTCATGGCGTTCGACGCCGAACATGCCCGGCCCCGCGGAGGCGATGGTCGGCGCATGCGCCATGGCGGCCATTGCGCTCAAGTAGCGCATGAGCTTCACGTCCTGGCTGCCACTGCCGAACTCGTAGGCCGATATCATGGCCGCGACGGGCTGACCGCCGAACTGGCCGAACTCCGCGGTGTAGACATGTTTGTACAGGCCGGATTTGACGATCTCCGGGCTGTCCTCGAAATCGGTGAGCAGCTCGTCCTTGCTGACGCTGAGAATTTCGACCTTGATGTTCTGACGGAAATCTGTGCGGTCGACCATGAACTTCAGCCCGCGCCAGGCCGATTCGAGCTGCTGGAACTCGTCCGTGTGGAGCACGGCGTCGAGCTGAGCCGAGATCTTGCGGTCGATCTCCGCGATCATCCGATCGATCAGTGCGTTGTTGACCTGCTCACTGGCTCTATTTGGCTTGATCAGCTCGGCGACGAAAGCTGCGACGCCGCGGCGGGCGAGGTCATAACCCTCGTCGTGCGGGGTAATCTTGGTCTCGACGAGAATCTGATCCAATAGCGAAACGTCGGTGGTCGTGGCGACGACTTCGGCCGATGGCTGCGCGCTTGTATCGGTCATAGCGCCCGCGCTCCTTAACAGCTCGTTGAAGGCTCACTCGGGCTTGCCGGTGAGCTCGCTCAAGAGCCGCGGCCGCGCGCCGTGGTCTTCGAGCAAATTCTGGATGGCCTTGCGGAAACCCGGCACGTTGCCGAGCGGACTCTTCAGGGCGACCAGGGCGGCGCGCAGTTCGGTCAACATGCGCAGTTCCGGGATTTGTTGTGCGACGCGCTCGGGCTCAAAATCCTTCAGGCTCTCGAATTTCAGCGATACGGACAACTTGCCGGCCTCTGGCGACTCCTCGAGCTTGTTCTCGGCGCCAATATCCAGGCTCAGTTCCTGGCTTTTGACAACCTCGCCAAAATTGTCCTTGTCGATATTGACGAGCTGGCGTTGCTCGATCGGCCGGTCATCGGCTCGCCCTGTGAAGTCGGCCAAAACCAGCAATTTGAGCGGCAATTCTACGTCCTCCTTGAGGTTGCCGGTTGCAGGCTTGAAGCGGATATTGATGCGCTCCTTTGGAGCAACTGTGCTTTCCTGTGCCATATGCGTTTTCCCGACTTAATCCCTGACAAGATCAGCTGCGACCGAGCTGGCTGACGCGAGCGATATCGATGCTTGCTACCCGCCTTCGGATCTGTTGAAGCGCGGCGCGACGAGGAGGCTCGTCAATGAGCTGTGGTGCCTCGGGATGGGTCATCGCACGGTAGCGCAGTTCGGCAGCATCGAGCGCAAGCGCAGGCTCCCAACTTTCGAGCTTGTGCTCGGCAACAACCTGTTCCAGATGTTCCAGCAGCGGAATGGCAGTCGTGACGAAGCCGGTCTCGATGCAAAAACGTGCTTGCGCAAGCCGGCCGACGAATCGCCCGCGTTCGGAGGTCACCCCATCCAACACACACGACAGCTTCTTGAATGCGGCCTGCGGCTGTCCAGCGACGATGAGCCTGTCTGCCGCGGCAACCGTTGCCTCGACGGGATCACACCGGTCCACTCCCCCCATGGCGACCCAGGCACGCGTTTCCTCGTCAGCGAACGGCCGGCCGTCGTTGAACTGTAGCTCCAGAATCCGCGGATAACCTTTCACCAGCAATGTGATCGCCGCGCGCACCACTGCCGCCGCCGGCTCAAATAACGGCCCCATTTTCTCCAGAGCATTTGCAGCGTGCCGGTGAGCGTCGAGCCAGAACGGTTGCGTCCAGGCGATCTCTTCGGCCATATTCACGACTTCGGCATGCTGACCGGCCGCAACCTTTGCCTCCAATGCAGACATGTTATCGGCGGGCGGCAATATCGTCGTGCGGCCATCTGCATCCGCGGGCAGTTCGTCAAAGCGCATCCACGAGCCAATGCGATTGAGCAGATAGACTTTCGGGTCTGCGGGCGAGACGACGCGCCGGGCGGCCGCGGCTTGCCGCAGCATATTGAGCAAACGGTCGATCAGGCTGGCCCAGTCGCCGTCGGCGCCAACCGAGCCGATTGCGCTCGACGCTGCCGGTTGAGCAGCCTCGGCCGGAGGGCTGGATTCCACCGGCGCCGCCAAGGCTTGCTCGGCAGCTTGGGCCGCGTCAGCCGCACGCTCTGCTGCGGCGTCGATCGCGCGCTTGGCTTCTTCGTAGGGCGATTTCAGTGCCCTGAACAAATCCTCCAAAGTGACCTGCTCGTCGATGAGTTTCTGACTAAGTTGGCGAGCGAGATCATCAAGGGCATCATAGGCGGCGAGCACGGCCGGATAATCGGCTTCAGTCGGTGCATTCTCGGCCACCGCCCGCCCAATGCGGCCAACGAGCCAATCGACAGCGCCAACTCGCGCACGTTCCCGCTTGATCGGCGGAAACAGCCCCTCCCAATGCGCCTCCACCATGCCGCGCAGAACCCCCAACCCGACGGCGAGCCCCTGATAGCCCTCGGTGCGAAACAGGCCGTAGGTCGCCCAACAGGCGACCAGAATGTCTTTTGACTGCTTCGACAGGATGTCGAGCGACAGTGCATTGACTGTCCGCCAATCAACTGCGATTGGCCCGTCGACGTCCATGCGCCGCACCTCGGCTTCGAGCCGTTCGAATTCGGCCGCCTCACGAATATTGCTGCCGGCAAGTGCAGGGCCCTGCACCGGCGCAGCGCCGAGCTGCGCGCGCGCATCGATGTTGGCGCGAGCCGCGATCCAGTAGTCGATCACGGACACAAAACCATGCACGAATACGCATTGCGACGGATCGCGGCGTTGAGACAGTCAACTTCGCATCCGCCGCATAAAATAAACTGAAAGGCGACATTCTTGTAAGCCACCGCTGCCACTCCTTCAGGCGCTACTGGAGGTCACTCCTGCCTCGACTCCTTCAAGCCTTGTGCCAATTGCGATAACTTGGTTTGTCGAAGCTATTTGCTCGGTCGCTCGTGTCATGGTCCCGACAGCATGTTGCAAGTCCGACATCAGAGACGTTGGTGTCCTCGGCTCAATCACCGGCCCGCTGCAACCTTAGGCTCAGGTCAGCCGGTACACGCCCACAACTGCCAACCTAAAGCAGCCTGCGCTCCGTGACTCACCTGAAGAGCGCAATCTGCAACAGATTGTCCGCGATCTCAGAAGAATTCCTGCGTCCACAGCTCGATGAACTCGCTATCGCCGACGAGTGGCGGCCACTTACGAGCACGTGTCTTCAGCGCATGCAGGAAATCGCCCGAGCCATCCCGGACCCAAATTAGCGACCGCGTCGACGGAACATCCTTCGATTGAGACCAAGCAAAGCCGGTCCCCGATTCTGGACGGGGCCCGCGATGTCCCCCGCTGGGCCGGTGGTCTTGGCGCCCTCGGTCAATCGGCTGGTGGCGGTTCATCCGCACTCCGCTGGAAACGTTGAGGCGTCCGACCCCGACATCAATCATGAAGCGCTACGCGACCTCGGCAAAGACCGTGACTGCGGCGTCGGCACCAACAGGTCAACCGAAGGCTGATTCAATGCCTAAGCCGCGTTCTCGCCGTCTGCGCTACCGCCTGTTCCGACGGCGCGAACGAGACCGTCGGGCCCCCGGAGAGTTCGAAAGAGAAGCTTGACGAGGAACCGCAATCAGTTAGGTGGCCGCTCGACAAGCTGACCATCGCGATTATTCCGGAAAGAGAAGTGGGCGGCTCATCTGACGGCGTTCCGCTTGCATATATAAAGTAACAGCGATCTTGCTCCTGCCGGAAATGGTAGGGGGGCTGCGCCGCGCTTTTGTATATTCTTCTCCCATTGGGGCGAGACCCCTTTCCCAGAGCTCTCTCCAGAGAGCAAAGACTAAGGAGGCGGTCATGAAAACGCTCTTGGAAGCACGCGGAGACGAAGGCGCGTGCGGCATCCCGCTGGGCAATCTGGATGTAAGCGAATCCAAGCGCTTTCAAGATGACAGCATATGGCCTTGCTTCGAACGACTGCGGAGGGAAGATCCCGTTCACTACTGTCAGGACAGCCCATACGGTCCGTATTGGTCGATAACGAAATACCGCGATATCGTGGCCGTCGATACAAATCATAAAGTATTCACGTCAGAGCGGGGTGTGACGATCGTCGACGTGCCTGAGGAGCATTGGACTCCGAGTTTCATCAAGATGGGTCCTCCTAAACATGGCGAGCAGCGTAACACCGTAAGTCCGATAGTCGCACCAGACAATCTGGCAAAGCTCGAAGGATTAATCCGCCGTCGCGTCAGAACGATTCTTGATGGCTTGCCGCGCAATGATGCCTTCAACTGGGTCGACATGGTCGCGATTGAGTTGACGACGCAGATGCTGGCCACGCTATTTGATTTTCCGTTTGAGGATCGCCGGCTCCTCACATACTGGTCGGACGTAGCCGTTGCGGCACCGACAGTTGGCCGGGCGATCGACAGCTGGGACAAGCGGAGCGCAATCCTGTCCGAATGCCTAGACTATTTCACTCGGCTTTGGAGCGAGCGGATAAATGCCGAGCCTCGCGTTGATCTCATTTCGATGATGGCGCACTCACCCGCGACCAGGCATATGCAGCCACGTGAGTTCCTCGGAAATCTCATTCTACTGATCGTGGGCGGGAACGACACAACGCGCAATTCGATCACCGGAGGCTTGCTGTTCATGAAGGAGCATCCGTCCGAGCTACGAAAGCTACGAGATAACCCCAACTTGGTCTCGAGCGCTGTGTCCGAGATTATTCGATATCAGACGCCCATCGCACACATGCGCCGCAACGCCACCGCTGATACCATCATGGGAGGCAAACAGATCAGGCGAGGCGACAAGGTCGTCATGTGGTACATCTCTGGTAACCGGGACGATGAGGTCATCGAGGATGCCAGCAGATTCGTGATCGATCGCAAGAACGTGCGTCAACATCTCTCGTTCGGATTCGGGATCCATCGTTGCGTTGGACGACATCTTGCGGAGCTGCAGCTGAAAATCCTCTGGGAGGAGATGCTGAATGCACGCTTGGAGATCGAGATCGTTGGCGAGCCCGAACGAGTTGCATCTAGCTTCGTGCACGGCTATTCGGCGTTGCCGGTCCGAATCATAGCCTAGGCTGTGATGCACTGAAATGAGCGGTGGGCCTGCGCGGCAGAACCGTTCGGTGCCCTTTTGAGCAGTTTTCGCGACTGCATGCGGACCAGCGCGCCCCGCTGAAGGTAGAATTGCACTCCCCATCGAAGCTGCTTGCCATGGCATTTAGGCCGCACGCTGGTTGGTGCGTTCGCGCGTGATGTATGGGCCGTACAAGACGTCCTGCCGCCGCTTGTAGAGTTTAGCGGAAATCGCATCGAGACAAATCATGACAGCGGACAAGATCATCAATTCAAACATTTGGTCACCTCAACGACCTGCAATGGGCACAATATAACGAGCGGGCTCGCGACTGCGTCAAGACCCGCACGAAATTAACCTGAGCCAGAATGGCTAATCCGGATGTCGAAATCCTGATTTAACCTCGTCATACAGCATCAAGCTTAACCCGCGCGAGATGACCATGCCGCGCGGCTTCCCTGTTCAGCAGCGTGCGCTACACCTCGAAGGCGGCGCCGCGCGTAGCCGCCGCCCTGCCGAGTGGCAAGCGACGCGGATGGAGGTCGATCATTAAGTCAGGGCTCGGGCAAATGTTCGGACTTAGTCGGAACGGAAAGTCGACCGGAGCTCCGGAACAGCAACCAAGGCCTGTGGTGGATAGGGTGTTTCGGGTCGACTACGCGAAGCGCGATCACGCCGAATCCTTCGCTGAGGACGTGGCTCTTGTTTCTGACTCAAGGCGGCAGCCCGCCTCAGAGGCGTGCCCCACGGGACCCTCACCGGAGCCGGAGCTGCTCTGCACTCTTTGAGCACCTGGCTTCGCCAGAACAACAGGACCCCAGTAGTCGGCCGGCTCGATCCAAAGGCCGAATCCGCTGGTCCATGCGGCGAGCCGGGCCTGCCTTATTTCGTATTCCGACCCTGAAACGGAAAAAGGCCCTGCGACGCAGGTCGCAGGGCCGTCCGTGCCTTCGCGATATCCCTACGACTGGGATCAAAAGGGGCCGCTAGGCAGTCCCCACTCTACCAGAACGCCAGCGTGTTAATAAAGGTAGTCGCGGCTCTCCGCTTTCGCTGAGTTGCCGATCTTCAGCATCTTCGGCACGAGCAGCGCGTCTTCGTCGTCGTTCAGCGCGAGCTCAAGCAGTCGGAAAACTTCCGCGCTGACCTTGCGCACGCACCCCGAGGTCGGCGAGTACAATCAGACGATTTAGCGGACGCGTATGCGCCGGCGGTCGTTCGCCGATCGAAGCCGGACCAATCGTCGGTGATGCTCGGTCCAGCAAGGTCTCGCGGCGCAATCGCCATATATGCTTTCCCATCAGCGTCAGTCGTGACAAAGGCCGCAATGGCGCAGCCAATCCGACGAGGAAAAGCCGTGATGACCAAGAGCTTTAGCGGTATGAGCTACTGGCCTTTCCACGACGAGTCCCACCCTAGACTTCCCCGCCGAAACGCGAATACAGACTGAAGTACGGAGCGGAACGGTCCGCCCGAAGATTATGTCACGAACGGGCGTGCAAATTGCTGCCGCAGCCGCCTATCCAGGGCTTCCTGCCAGAGCTTTTTCCAAGCTCGCAAAAGGGCTGCCGATCGATAGGCAGAAGTGGCCTGAGAGGCCAAGGCGACGCGTTGCGAGGCCGCTCGAAGTAGAAAACCCCGGCATTGCTGCCGGGGTTTTCGCATGTCGTGGTTCCGCGTGATGCGGCAGGGTCAGAAGTCCATCCCGCCCATGCCGCCCATGCCGCCGCCCGGAGGCATCGCGGGCCCTGCAGCCGCCTTCTTCGGCAATTCGGCAACCATGGCCTCCGTGGTGATCAGGAGCGCTGCCACGGAGGAGGCGTTCTGGACTGCGGTTCGCACGACCTTGGTCGGGTCGATGATGCCCTTGGAGACCAGGTTGCTGTACTCGCCCGTCTGCGCATCGAAGCCGTAAGAGTACTGCGTCTTCTCCAGGACTTTGCCGACCACGACCGAGCCGTCTTCACCGGCGTTGATCGCGATCTGACGGGCCGGCCAGGACAACGCCTTGCGCACGATCTCGACGCCGGTCTTCTGATCGTCGTTCTTGGTGCGCAGGCCCTTGAGCGCTTCGGTGGCTCGCAGCAGGGCGCCACCGCCACCCGGCAGGATGCCTTCCTCGACAGCCGCGCGGGTCGCATGCATCGCGTCATCAACGCGATCCTTGCGCTCCTTCACCTCGACCTCGGTCGCGCCGCCGACGCGGATCACCGCGACGCCGCCTGCGAGCTTGGCGAGACGCTCCTGCAGCTTCTCACGGTCGTAGTCCGAGGTGGTCTCCTCGATCTGCGCCTTGATCTGGGCAACGCGAGCGTCGATGTCGGCCTTCTTGCCGGCGCCGTTGACGATCGTGGTGTTTTCCTTGTCGATCATCACCTTCTTGGCGCGACCGAGCATCTGCAGCGTGACGTTCTCGAGCTTGATGCCGAGGTCTTCCGAGATGGCCTGGCCGCCGGTCAGGATCGCGATGTCCTGCAGCATGGCCTTGCGGCGATCGCCGAAGCCCGGAGCCTTGACGGCCGCGACCTTCAGACCACCGCGGAGGCGGTTCACGACGAGCGTGGCGAGGGCCTCGCCTTCGACGTCTTCAGCGACGATGACCAGCGGCTTGCCGGTCTGCACCACGGCCTCGAGCAGCGGCAGCAGCTCGTTCAGCGAGGAGAGCTTCTTCTCGTTGATCAGGATATAGGCGTCGTCCATCTCAACGCGCATCTTGTCGGCGTTGGTGACGAAGTAGGGCGAGATGTAGCCGCGGTCGAACTGCATGCCCTCGACGACGTCGAGTTCGGTCTCGAGCGACTTGGCTTCCTCAACCGTGATCACGCCCTCGTTGCCGACCTTCTTCATGGCGTCGGAGAGGAACTTGCCGATTTCGGCATCGCCGTTGGCGGAGATGGTGCCGACCTGGGCGATCTCCTCGTTCGAGGTGACCTTCTTGGAGTTCTTCTGGAGATCCGCAACGACGGCTTCGACCGCGAGGTCGATACCGCGCTTCAGGTCCATCGGGTTCATGCCGGCGGCGACCGACTTGGCGCCTTCCTTCACGATTGCTGCGGCCAGCACGGTCGCAGTGGTGGTGCCGTCGCCGGCCGCGTCAGCGGACTTGGAGGCGACTTCGCGCACCATCTGGGCGCCCATGTTCTCGAACTTGTCCTCGAGCTCGATCTCCTTGGCGACGGTGACGCCGTCCTTGGTGATGCGGGGAGCGCCGAACGACTTCTCGAGCACCACGTTGCGGCCCTTCGGACCGAGCGTGACCTTCACCGCATTGGCGAGGATATCGACGCCGCGCAGCATCTTGTCGCGCGCGTCTACGCCGAATTTGACTTCTTTGGCTGACATGGTTGATTTCCCTGAGTTTGATGTCTTCTCGCCCTTGGCGGGGCGCTCGGCAAGCGCTCCTCAGGGCGAGTGGTGCGAGCGGTTGGACTAGGCGGCCTTCTTGCTGGAAGACACGTCGGTGAGAACGCCCATGATGTCGCTCTCCTTCATGATCAACAGCTCCTGGCCATCGATCTTGACCTCGGTGCCCGACCACTTGCCGAACAGGACGCGGTCGCCGACCTTGAGGTCGATGGGGATCAGCTTGCCAGCTTCGTCGCGGCCACCCGGGCCAACGGCGATGATTTCACCCTGTGAGGGCTTCTCTTTAGCTGTATCTGGTATAATAATACCTCCAGCAGTCTTCTCATCTGCGTCGATGCGCTTGACCACGACGCGGTCGTGAAGTGGACGGAAATTCATGCAGCCCTCCTAACTGTGTATACGGGTTGATCATTTCTGAATTGTTAGCAGTCGACGCTAACGAGTGCCAACGAAGGCGGAACTGAAATAGGAGAGGGTTTTTCGGGGGCAAGTGTTCGTAACAGAAAAAGATCGGATGCTGCGCCACCAGATCTGGCAGTTGTGTTGACGATCATTAGCCGATCTCGACGCCAGCCGCGGACCACGTGGTCCAAGCTGTGACCGAGGCATTGAATTTCAGCAGGTTCTTAAACTCGTTGGCTTGAGGCGAGTCGGTCGTGTGCGGCACATTTCGCTCATGAGCACGTCTCCACCGATCGCAGTCCACGCCGGCGAACTCGCGTAGGCATTGAGGCGGGATGACAGGATCCTTACGAGACAGATCAGAGGCGTGCGCGCAAGCGATCCTGCCCTTTATCGAGCCCCGATCAGTAGAAACCCGGAGGACGGGCGTCGGCCTCGGGCTCCGGATCCTGGTCGGGCTCGTTACTGACGTCGGTTTCCAGATTCCTCAGCACGCTGCGGCAATATCCGGCGATGTAGTCGGAGATCTGCTTGATAGACCGCGGATTTCTTCAATGCGTTCAACTCGTCCACGACCGACGGCAGCGCATCGAGGACGGCCTGGGACAACTGTCCGACGCGGCGCCTCACCTGCGCGGCGGAGAGCTGGTTCTCCTCCGCCATGCGATTCCAGTGGCGCGCGTAGATGTAGTGCCCACGATTCTTACCCGCGATCTTCATGGCTAAATTTCGCGTGACGTCCGGATAGATGTCGCCGTTCATCACGTCGTAGAGCGGAGCCATCGAGACGGCACCGCTTGCTTGGAGGAGAAGCGAATAGTTCTTTGAATGCGCGTCAACGTTTCCGCACAGAACGTTGAAGACGAGAAAGTCGACGAAGCGGACAGCGTTGAAGGCGCCCGACTGCATTGTCCGAAGGACATCAAAGCAGTCCTTCAGGGTCGGCCCCGCAGCCAGGTCGCCGGATTGGACTCGTATTTTGTCGATGGGATGCGCCCCGTAGCCTGGCAGAAGTCCTCCTGATGGATCCGGCCGATGCTACGCCCATAGGACTGTCGATCATAGCGCTTCACCAGCAAATAATCGAGGTCCTCCGATCGTGCACTCGGCAACGGGAAGCTTCACCCTGGCCGCCAGGCGAAGGCAGAAGGCTTCGTTCTCGACGGCATTGTTGAAATGCTTGCTGGCCGGCTCGAGGATGTGCGTCGTCGGCGCTCCGTCGAGCGCGAGGCCGATGTCGCCGTCCGGATACTGGACGACGGGGAGCTTGTCCTGCGCACCAGCCAGCGACATGCGGAGCTTCGACATGCCTCTCTACATTTGCACTTTTCGGTTCGTCATTGCTTCTATGAGCTCATCGATTCGGCTCTTTGTTACGCCGGGCATGACGATCAGGTGGCTGACGTCGCTGGTGGCAAGTTGCCACTCCCTCTTAGTCTCTTCTCGAACAGGCGGGAACACGATGGTCAGCGCATGGGGATTGCGCCACGCATCGATACCGCGTGCATTGAACTCGTCGGCAGCGTAACCAGCCAACCGCTCGCATTCAAGAAACGTCCGTTTGATTCCCTGGACACCCAGGCTGCGGGTCACATACCACAGAATAATCGGCGTGTAGGCATTACGCGATCCGGTTAACGTCGCGTCCAGGCTGCCGATGTAATCGATCGTACGCACCACACGCTGGACGTTGTGCTTACGAGAGAGAACGACGCCGCAAGGCATCGGAGCGCCGAGAAATTTGTGTCCGCTGAGCGTGATGAAGTCGGCTCCATCAGCGAAATCAAACGCCGGCTTCGGATCCAGGAACGGCGCGTACGGTCCGCACAATGCTGCGTCGCAATGGAGATAGACGTCGCTGATTCCAACGTCGTGAAGCACGGCGCGAATTTTGGCCGCATCATCTTTGGCCTCCTTCATCGTGGTGCCTATGTTCGCGACTACAATGGCCGGACGGTGTCGGCCAGGGGCCGCCTGCTGCGCTAGATCGTCATAGCTAATTTCTCCACTGGGCTGCGAACTCACCACACAATGCTCCAGGCGGAGCATACGAACTGCTTTATTCACACTGTAGTGCGCCTCTCGCGAGAAGTAGATGACAGCATCCGGATAGAGTTCACGGCCGAGATACAGCCCATAGATATTCCCTTCGGTTCCCCCGTTGGTGATATATCCCCACCAGTCGTCCGAAGGTGCGCGAAAAAGCTGGGCAAAAAATTCGACAACTTCGCATTCGAAGGCGTGGGAATTGACCCGATAGCTTCCCGAATCGAACGGGTCGCCGGCGTTGTTGCCGGTAAACTTCAGGAAGCGCCATAGCGGTTCATGGTCGAACCCCTTCGCAAACGGATAGCCGAGAAAACTGTCGTTTGCCTTCTCCATGGTCTGGAATAGCTCATCGAGCCGCTTGAGGTCCTTAAGTTGCAGCATGATGAGCGCCTCTTAATTGCCCTTCAGTCTCGGGCCCTGGCAATTCAAGTTCACGAAGGGGCAAAGCGTGCTGAGGCAACTCGCCGTTGCTGCACTTGGCGGGGTTGGCGAAGCATCGGAAAACACGGTGGCGAACTACCGACCTGAACCTCGCCCACGATTTTCCACCCCAAACGCTCGTACAGTCGTGCCGAGTCCGAGCTGGTGGCTTCCGTGAATGCCAGTCCTTTCGCCTTGTCCAAGAGCGCAAGGCCGTGTCGATAGAGTAACCCTCCCAATCCAGACCGCTGGAGCAAGGGATCGACGCCGAGCATGGTGAAATACCAATGCGGCTCCTGAGGGTGAAATTTGCCGAATTCTTCGAATAGCCTTTCCGCTTCCGCTCGTCTGTGCTCTGGAACGCTACCCAGCACGAATTCCATGAAGCGCGCGTCGTTTCGGTGTACTTTGTCGGTCAACCACAACAGCGCGCCCTTGTCGCCGTTGTCCAAGTACGCGCCACTTCCATCCGTATATGGATCGCCGGCATAATGGTCGATGAATCCGCCGAAATGACGCAAGTACCTCACTGGCTCGGGATAGAGCCACCTCGACAAGGGGCACATCGTGAAGGCGGTCGTCAGAATGGCGCTAACCCTCAAGCGATCCTCGGGCGTGACGATCTTGATCGGCTCGTTCTCTCTAGATATGGATTGCATGGTGCATCTCTCTCGGACAGCATAGAGTGTGGGTAAGGAGACCCCAGTCGCTCCACGACGTCGTGCGTTCCTTCCCTTGCAAGTCTGATGAACACGTATCCTGCATGATCCGGGCCATCCGATGCAGCGGCACGCTCGCTCTTCAGCGTCGTGCACCTGCCAGCTTGTCAGGTTTGCGGACATGAAACGTGTAAACTTTCGAACAGAAGCATGAGCGCTAAATGGAGCGAGTTGCGCGTGGTAGGCGCTGTAGGGTACGCTGCCATGCAGCCATGTTTGCACCGACATGATCATCTTGGCGCGTCAGAGGACGGCATATGGCGGCACGCGGGATGCCTATCGGCATCCGCAATCAAGAATCGCGTCGATTGCAAGTTCGCAATCGGCTCGAGTGTATCAACTGGAACCGCTATGCTGAAGAACCGTTCGACGGCGGCCGCATTGTACACCGTCCTCGACGCCGCAAGATTGAGCCGTGGGCTGAGGTGGACGGATGTGGCAGCCGAGATTGATATTAATGCATCGACGCTGACGTGCCCTAAGCAGGGCACCCAGCCTGACCTGAATGGGCTGGCATCCATGCAGTTGGCAAATCGCCATCGTGCACAACGATGCCCGTCATCCTAGTCGACAACGAAGCAATATCTGTCGTGAGTTTGCCCATTGCTTTTCGGGTGGAACCAAACCGTTGCCGACAATGTGCAACGCGGCTTCGTTAGTAAACAGGCTGGAACGTGGCGTCTTGTGGGTATTTCCTGACGCGACCATTATTGGGGCCATCTAACCGGCTGGAGTTGAAACCGCGCTGCTGGCGTCGGACGTTTTGATGCTCGCCTCACCACTCATCGGTCTTTGGCCTCCCATGCCTCGCATCGTCGCGCGGGCTGAAGAGGCCAAGTTGCTCGCCGATCCTGAGATACGGCTCGGCTTGACCGGACGCAGCGGCCGCTCGTTGCCAACGGGTTCGGCGCCGATCAGCGCGTCGCACGACAGTTCGCAGATGCCGTCATTCCGATCGAAGAGCCCGCGGAACGGATGTTCGTGCTGAACTTTATCCGCCACAGATTCGAGGTGCTCGGCAAGGGCCGCATCGCCTTGCACGAGATCGGAGCGGCTGGAGCTAAAGCCGTTCGGCACGCCATTTGCCCAGTTCGCCGGCAAGTTTGGAGAAGCTCTAAGGTGCTAAACGTACTACTGGACGTTCCACTGGTTGGCCAACACCGAGGCTATGACGGCCAATTGAACATGCGACGAAATTATGCCGGACATATGCGGCAGCATGGGAATGACAATTGTTGGTATGCTTGCGCTTGTATGGTGTCGTACTACTTTCGCCCGGGACCTCGGCTGGGCCTGCCTTCCGTGTGGGGACCAGACGTAGGCATCAACCGCTTCCAGTTTGACTGGTTGGCGCGCACCGAAGGATTAGAGAGGCTCGAACAGCCAGATGACGGATTTACGCGAGATTTTGTCGCAGATACGCTGACCACACGAGGGCCAATCTGGGCTGCACTGCGTCTGCCGTCATGGTCCTGGAATGAAATACTGTGGGACAGGCATGTAATAGTGTTGACTGGTCTGATAGACAACATGTTGTGCTACAATGACCCTTCGGGCCCGGCGCGTCGGGTGGTCTACTTCGATCACCTTCGGTTCGACGTTCTTTTCGTCAAGGATTTCGATCAGCTGTGAGCTCCCCGCCGTGCGTAAGGAGCTACGAAGGCCCGAGCGACGACACCTCAAGCTCGGCGTCACCAAGCGCTGCTTTCCCTTTGCGATTTTCATATGATCGGGTTCTATCGTAGCCAATTGACGTCGTGTCCGGAAGCTTCCACTGAGGGCGTGCGTAGTTGCTAGGCATGGCGTGAAAGCCGCGCCGCTTTTGTCTCCTCTTAGCTCAGCCAAGGATGCCAACGTTGCGAACTCCTTGATGAACGCCTCGTCCTCCTCGCGGACCCCTTGCGTTCGAGCCCGGCCGCTTGGCTGGG
The DNA here is from genome assembly GCF_040446015.1 of Bradyrhizobium sp. INPA03-11B. Taxonomy (NCBI): domain Bacteria; kingdom Pseudomonadati; phylum Pseudomonadota; class Alphaproteobacteria; order Hyphomicrobiales; family Nitrobacteraceae; genus Bradyrhizobium; species Bradyrhizobium sp. INPA03-11B. Next base: position 6,690 of record NZ_JASGSR010000052.1, on the reverse strand, counting down.
TCCACGCAAAACGTCGTCGAAGCGGACTCTTGATGCGCCGCGGTGCCGGACGGCTTTCCGCTGCTGTCTCCCCCAAACGCTTTTCTAACTCCTGACTTGATGCGCGACCACAGTCTACGTTCTTTGCCGTTGCTAGCTCGATCACCGGCTTCACCTCTGATAAGGCGTAGCGCGCGCTGCTGAAAAGACCGTCCTGCAAATCGGACGGCGACGGCAGGTGGATGGAACTCCGCGGCGTATCTACGCTGTGGCGCAAGCTGCTGAACGAATTGTCTCTGCAACCGAAACGAACCGCCGAGTTCGGCGCGCCGGATCTGTCCAGTCCACGCCGCAGAAGTCTCATCAGGCGAATTCGAGCGTGCGGAACTCTCATCGGATGAATTGAGTTGCAACTCCTCGATCTGCTGCTCAAAGGTGGCTTGCGGGCTGTCCGGCTGTTGTCCCGCCCCGCCGCCGTTACTGAGGAGGCACATTTCGAAAAAGCCGACGAGTGCGAGGATTTCCAGGTCGCAATGGTGATTGGACCAGTTTCATCGAAAATGTGGGCGAAGGCGCGTGCGCACTGGCGGTAACCGCCTGTGTGTGCGGATTCCGACGAGATCGAGGCGGTGACCCATTCATCGAGATCACTCCGCAGCGGGCAATGCTATGTTTTTTTACCTTGAGAGCGAACATGCGATTCACTCGTCCAGGAGATCCAGGAACTCCTCGACCCGATCAAACGGATCCTCATGCGTCCTGCAAACGCAGACGACGCGGTCGCCATCGCGTTGCAGCGCCCGTGCCTTCGATTTCCGCAGTCGCTCGGGGAGGAAACTCGCCGCGATGGCCTCCGGCCCGACATCGAGCCTGATGATGCCCCTTCGCTTGCATTCCATCCTCAGCCTTGCTGCGGCAAAGAACGCTAGGGCCGGCGGCGGCAGCCTGCCGAAACGACGGGCGGTCTCGTCCTCCAGATCGTCGAGGTCATCTTCGCTCCGGCACCTAGCGAGCCGGCCATAGACTTCGAGGCGCATCGCCTCCGATTGCACATAGCTCCTGGGCAACGTCTCCTCGAGCGGCAGGTTCAGATCGGGCACCCAAAGATCGGCGGCGCCGTTATCAGCTTTCTCCGAGGCGATCTTCAGAAGGTGACTATAGAGCACCGGTCCGAGCACCTGGACGTGGCCCGACTGGCGCTCCGAAAACAGGTCGCCGGCGCCCCTGAGGTCGAGATCGCGCTCACTGATAGCAAAGCCGGCGCCTGGTCTGGTGAACTCCTCCAAGACTGCCAAACGCTTCCGGGATTGTTCCGCGCCGGCCTCGGTCAACAAATAGGCGAACGCGCGCGTTCCACCTCGCCCCACGCGTCCCCGGAGCTGGTGAAGCTGTGCAAGGCCGAACCGTTCGGGCCAGCAGACCACTATGGTATTCGCGCGTGGAATATCGAGACCGCTCTCCACGATATTGGTTGCCAGGAGAACGTCCGCCTCGCCCTCGACGAAGCTCATCATCCGGTCATCGATCTCGTCGGCCGGCAGCTTGCCATGGAGGCAGACGATGCGCAGATCCGGAGCCACCGCCTGCACACGTGCCAGGATCGGGTCGAGATCCTGAATGCGCGGACAGATCAGGAAGCTTTGGCCATGACGGCCGCGCTCGCGCAATAACGCGGCAACGATAGCCGCATCCGAAAGCGGAGCTATCCTGGTCGCAACCGGCAGCCGGTGCACGGGCGGCGTGGCAATGACACTGAGATCCCTGAAGCCCGCCAGACCCGCCGCAAGCGTCCTCGGGATCGGCGTGGCGCTCATCAGAAGCGTATGTGCACCTTTCGACAGCTCTGAAAGCCTGGCCTTCTCTGCCGCCCCGAAATGCTGCTCCTCGTCGATGATCACCAGACCGAGACGGGCGAACCTCACATCCTTCGCAGCGAGCGCTTGCGTGCCGATCACAACCTTCAGCTTTCCGGCTCTCAGCCGCTCCTTCGTATCTCGCGCCTCCGATGCCGACGTGGCGCGCGACAATCCTCCGACGTCGATATCAAATGGACCGAAGCGTTTGCGGAAGGTCGCGATATGCTGCCGGGCCAGGACGGTGGTCGGCACCACAATCGCCACCTGCTTGTCCGACAGCGCCGCGGCCGCCGCCGCCCTCAGTGCCACCTCGGTCTTGCCAAATCCGACGTCGCCGCAGACGACCCGGTCCATGGGATGACCGGACGCAAGGTCATCCAGGACGTCCCGAATGGCCTTTGCCTGGTCAATTGTCGTGAAATACGGAAAGCGCGCGACAAACCGCTCGTAGGCCGGACGCGGAGACACGAGTTTGGGGGCGCGCCGGCGGCGCCGATGCCTGATGTTTTTGGCGAGTTCCCTGGCGGCGAGCTGAATCTCGTTCTCCGCCTCGGTACGTCGAGCCCACCATGTGCTGCCATCCGCCCTGTCGAGCATCAGTTTGCCGCGTTCGGCCGCGTAAGGCCAGATCAGAGCCAGGTCTGCCGGCGGAACGAGGACCGCATCGTCTCCCGCAAAGGCGAGCTTGACCATTTCCCGCGATGAACCGCCTCCCGTTCGCACGGTCTGCAAGCCGTCGAGCAAGGCAAGTCCTCGTTGTAGATGAACGACCACCGTGCCCTGCTCCGGCACATCCGGGTGATCGAAAGCCGTACTCGAGGCTCGGGCCATGGGCTGCGGATGATGAGCCCGACTGCCGAGGACGTCGGTCGCCGTCACCACGACAAGAGGCTTTCGGCCCGCTCCGACAAAACCTATGTCGAAATCAGCCAGAAGCGCCCCTTCACCTTTCCGTCCCGCCGCGGCCTCGCTCCAATCCGCAAAGCGCTCCGCCTTCACCCCGCCGATCCGCTCCATAGCGCGCAGGTCATCCTCCAGCGCCGCGACGAAAATCAGCCGCGATCCGGCGCTTCGCGTATCGGCGACAAATGCCCGCAGAGCCTTCCTCGACGACGGCAGCTTCGAAAAATCCGGCGTGGGCTTGAACGGAGTCCTCTCAGGCAGCACGCTCATGCCTTTCACCAGCCTCTTCCAGTCGCCTCGCCCGAGATATTCGCGGGCGGCTTCCTTACGGCCAGCGGACTCCTCGATCGTACTCAGCCAGCCATTGGCGTGCACCGATACGCCTGCATCCGCGATCCATTTGGCTCGACCACAATAGTCCAGCATCGTCGCCCGTCGTGCGCGCTTGCCGATGAACGCAAGCCGCTCCGACATGGGATCGATAAGAAGCTCCCTGGTCTCATATAAGATCTCGTGTTCGACCGGGTCGACCGCTGCGATCTTGCGGATTGCGCCGTTGGAATGCTCTATCCGGAAAGGACCTAGCGCGCCTGCCGGAAACACCTCGAACGTCTTTCCGTGGAACAGAACGCCACCTGGATACTCCGCCTCTTCATCGACAGCGTATCCGAGAGCTGCGAGGCGTTCTTCGAGCTCTCGCTCGCAATAAGTTGCTCCGACCTTCAAGCTTAAGCTGAGGCGCGACCAAACCGATCGCGTCGGCAGTCGCTCCATCACGGCCTCCGCCGTCGACACCAGCAGGACAGGCCCTCTCGCCTTGGCAAGACGTCGCAAGACCGAGCTGCGCCTGCCTGCGATCTCTTGGGACGGCTCCAATTGATCAAACGGTAACGTATTCAGTCTCGGGAACACCAGTACGTCGCAGGAAGGATCGAGCGAATGAACGATGCTCCCCAGCCGCTCTGCCCTGTTCTCGCTTTCGGCGAGAAAGACGACACCGTCGCGCCCTGACTTTCTCAATTGCGCAAGAAGATGGAGAGCCAACATGCCGAGCGGCGACGACGAGGAGACTTCGATACGGGATGCCCGCTTGCCCTTCTTTGCCGCGCGGCTAGTGGCGCGCGCCTTCTTGGAATGTCCCACGTTAAATCCGTCGTTGCTTCGCGATCACGGCTGACTGATCGCGAGTTCGTTAGTCCGAAGTTGTCTTGATTTGGCAAATCAAGGATGCGTTCATACGCGATCTTGTGCACCGACGCACGCTTCGATCTTGGCCCGGGCTGGACCTTAATTCTTGCGCCCGGCGCCGCCGACGATTGTCGAGGGCGATAGAGCGTTGATCGCTGGTGAGGGCACCCGCCAGGAGCTCCTCTTCACCGTTGGGCCGACCGAACTGAACGCGAGCCAGTAACCTGTCGGGTGCCAGAGCCGGCGGCCGAACAGCCAGTTATTCTTGCGTCATCGGCGTCTGTGTCGACGAGCTGTTCTGCAGACTGCTCTCCAAAGCCCAAGCGCTCACCGTCATGCGCGGAACGAGCATGCGTTGGAGGCTCCCGCAGGAATACGGGACTGAGGCTGCCACATCCAAATCAGTGGTGACGATTAACTCGCGATAGTTGTAGTATGGCAATATTCCGCCAAATGTAGAGGGCGAAAGTGTCGGGAGGCATCCTTGGCGCGATCGACTTTAGGTAGTCGGCAGCAAGCACCTCACCAGCGCGCAAATGCGTCTGGACTACCATCCCGTGATCTTCTTGGATTGCCGTGGTTCTTACGACCAACTGACGATCCAGGCGGATTTAGCGCGGGACATCATGGACGGAGCCCCTGACCTAGAAGACCAGGGATTCTCGATTTGAAAGACGGGTCACCAGAATGAACAGATCAGCAGCAGCAAGGAAGTTGAAGCCGCGTAGCGCCGGCAAACCGGACATTGAGTTGGGCAAGCGAATTCGCCTGCGGCGTGTGGAGCAGAACATTTCGCAGTCCGAATTGGCAGACAAGCTGGGCGTCAGCTTCCAGCAGGTCCAGAAGTACGAGAAGGGCGTCAACCGCGTCGGCGCTGCTCGTCTTCAGCAGGTCGCCACCGCGCTCGACGTGCCGGTCACCTTCTTCTACGACGGTGACAACAAGGCCCGCGAGGTCGAGAGCCTCCTGTTCCTCGACAGCGCCTTCAGCCTGCGGCTCCTGCGCGCCTACAGCAAGATCAAGGATCAGACCGTCCAGCGTCAGCTGGTGTCGCTGATGGAATCGATCGCCACCAACGAGGACTGAGCGGCACCCAACGTCAGATCGCAGTGCGGTCAATTATGTCGAGCGCACTGCGGATGCTCGAGCACCCCGAGGATTAATCTTCCAATCCGGCGGAACGGCGCGTCCAGCATGAGAACGAATTGCTGAGAACTGTCGATCGTGAGCATTCATCGGCGCGTGCCGTGCCAGCCGTCGTACCGCGCTTGACGCCTGACAGAGCCCCGCCGTCCGCGTTGGCGCGACGTTGCTGTGCGGGCTCCGAACACGGCTTCAGAAACAATTTCGCGTACGCGCCACTCTTCGGCGTCGTACCTTTCCAGCGGCAACTGCAATCTTTTGGCCTGTTAACCGGGCCGCCCGTGGCTAGTCGAGAGCGCCTAATAGAGCGGGCGTTGAAGTATATGTGTGCCGCCCAGTTCAGATTTTGCGGATGGCTGCCCTGTCCGTTTGCCAAAATATGCCATTACCGCTTATGACGTAGCGGGCTCCGCTGCATCGCGGCACAACCCAAATCGCGTTAAGGGTCGAGAATGCGTTATATGCTCCGCTTAATGGCGCGTTTCGCTCCGACAAATATGAGGAAGTCACCAAGGCTCAGCAAGCTGCATGAAATCAAACGAAGTGTGTTTCAACTATCTTTGAAATCGTCGACTAGAATTCTGCTGTCTAGCGTCGCTTTCCTGATCGACACAACCTTTGAGCAGCATATAGGAGCCACCGCCGGTACTGCTCGCGACACGGCTACACCACTCCCTGGTCTGCTGTGGTAAAGTTGACCAACTCTTCTTCAAGCTGTCGTAGGCAGCTTGCTCCTGATCGATGCAACCGCCATACAACATTTCTGATTTAGCGCCGCTAATCGATGAGACGCGACTGCACCATGTCTCTACGGGATAGTCGGGAAGATCTCCGGCGAGCGCAGGAGTGATCGCCAGGTTCAACACTGCGGCAACAGAAATGGATATCATCTTGTGTGACATTCAAAACCTTCTAGCGTACGAAGCGGCGCCTGCGCGCGCTCGGTCCAAGGTTGCGCGACTCGCGAATGGGGCGCCGATCCGCTCGACTGAATAGGATCAATCGAGTTCAACAGTCCAATCGCGGCCTGTCTTTTCCAATCGGAAGCGCCGAAGCGCGATGCCGAGGCTCGAAATGGCTCGATCTAAATCATTGGGAATGTTCTCGGCGGCTGGAAGCACGAGCACCTTGGTTACGTTGTGCCGTCCATTCGCCGCATGCGTTACAAGCTGTCCGATAGCAGTGTAAAGCGTTTGGCGCCCGACAGCCGTCTTCACTTCGTAGACCTCGGAGAGAACGCCATCCCTCTTCACGAATAGATCGATTAGGGTGGAATTGAAAACTCTTTCGCCAGAAGCAAGTCGCGACGTTCTTTCATCGTAAAGCTTCTGCACAATGTCGCCGTGGTAAGTAAGATATTCGAAACGACCGCCGCGCGAACCTCGCTTCTTTCCTGAGAACTCTTTGCTGTATCGATCGAACTCCTCCACCTGTTGCTTAAACGCGGGTGAGTCTAGCGCGCCCGTAGCTGCTTGCTCCTTGAAGCTGTGGACGCTTTTGACGAAAGTCCAGATGCGGCCTGCTAATTTCGGGTCGTCGATCTTGCCCACGACAATTCCGCTTCGAGACCCGCCGCCTTCTGTGGAGACCTCGACGAGCTTTAGTTTCGACCATACAAGAA
>NZ_JASGSR010000051.1:0-55246 GCF_040446015.1 Bradyrhizobium sp. INPA03-11B | reverse complement strand
AATACCTCGCGCATGGCGGCTGGATGATGGGCGAACGCTTCTCGTTGGCCGATTGCTCCGCCGCCCCGGCGCTGTTCTATGGCAACAAGGTCGAGCCGATCGGAGAGGGCCACCGGCATCTCGCTGCCTATCTCGAGCGGCTGAAGGCGCGGCCGTCCTTCGCGCGCGTCCTCAAAGAGGCCGAGCCCTATTTCGGCATGTTTCCGCAGGAGTCCTGACGGGAACCCTGGTCCGGTCCCGTCCCGAAAATAAATGACGGCGCGATGTCGCTTTCGCGCCGTTCCATTCGTCTTGTACCTGAGGCCCGGGTTCTGGAGCGCTCGGCGCTCCGGAGGCCCGGGCGATCTGTGTGGAGAAGACATGGCTGCAGCTGGCAACAGGGCGGAGATCATCCGCTCTCTCTTCGCCGCCTATCTCGCCAATGACCGCGCGAGCGTCGAGGCGGCGTTTGCGGAGAATTTCCGCTTCTCGACGCCCTATGGCGAGAACATCGACAAGCCACGCTATTTCGCCGAGTGCTGGCGCGACTCGGGCTGGATCGGCCGCCACGAGATCGAGCGCATCATGGTCGACGGCGTCGAGGCCTTCGTCACCTATCGCTGCGTGGCGAAGGACGGCAAGAGCTTCCGCAACACCGAGTTCTTCGTGTTCGACGGCGACAAGGTGTCGCGGATCGACGTCTATTTCGGCCCGTCGCATCAGGACGGCGAACTCGTCAGGCAGGAGCGATAGGGCGGCCTCGTGATCGCGCGCTCACCCGGGCGTCGTCGTCGGCGAGCGTGAACTCTGCAAAGGAAACCGGACAATGTCGATAGCAAGTGAGGGCAGTGGTCTGTCGCAGGCACGGCTCGGACGCATGCGCGAGGTTCTGGCGCGGCGTATCGACGATGGCGACGTACCGGGCCTCGTGGCGCTGGTCAGCCGTCGCGGCGAGATCCATGCCGATGTGCTCGGACGCATGGCGGTGGGCGGGCCGCCGATGCAGCGCGACACCATTTTCCGCATCTCCTCGATGACCAAGCCGGTGACGGCGGTCGCCGCGATGATCCTGGTCGAGGAATGCCGGCTCAAGCTCGACGATCCCCTCGACCGCTGGCTGCCCGAGCTCGCCGATCGCCGTGTGTTGCGCACCATCGAATCCGAGGTCGACGACATGGTGCCGGCAAGGCGTGCGATCACGCTGCGCGATCTGCTCACCTTCCGCCTCGGGCTCGGCATGATCCCGATGTATCCGGCGCGCTATCCGATCCAGATGGCGATCGCCGATGCCGGCTTCGCGCCCGGGCCGGTGTTTCCGTCGTTTCCGCCGGACGAGTTGCTGCGCCGCTACGGCACGCTGCCGCTGGCCTATCAACCCGGCGAGCGCTGGCTCTACGACAGCGGGAGCCTGATCCTCGGCGTCCTGATCGCGCGCGTTGCCGGAACCTCGTTCGCGGGCTTCCTGCAGCAACGGATATTTGAACCGCTCGGCATGAAGGATACGGCCTTCCACGTGCCGCAACACAAGCTGACGCGGTTTGCGACCTGCTATGGCAGCGATCACGCGACCGGCACGCTGAAAGTGTTCGACGAACCCGCGACCGGCAAATATGCCGCGCCGCCGGCATTCGAGAGTGGTGGCGCCGGGCTGGTATCGACCGCGGACGATTTCAACGCCTTCGCCCAGATGATGCTCAATGGCGGGCGGCTCGGCACCGAGCGCATCCTGTCGCGTCCCTCGGTGGAGCTGATGACCTCGAACCAGATCACGCCGGAACAGAAACTTGGCTCCGAGTTCTTGCTCGGCGCGCGAGGCTGGGGTTTCGGGCTGTCGGTCGTGACCACGCGGGACGATCTCTGTGATGTGCCCGGCCGCTACGGTTGGGACGGCGGTTACGGCACCTCCTGGTATTCCGACCCGCGCGAGGCGATGACCGGAATCCTGCTGACCCAGCGCATGATGGATTCGCCGCAGCCGCTTCCGGTGTTTTCGGATTTCTGGACGCTCGCCTATCAGGCGATCGACGACTAGCGCGCGTGTCAATGACCTCGGAAATAATTTCAATGACCGTGTCGGTCGCGCAAATCCTCCATCGTCTTTCAACCGAGCGCCGGTGCTGAGATCGGCTCGGAGACAACGGAGCACGACGATGAAGTTCATGGTGATCGTGAAGGCGAACAAGGATACCGAGGCCGGCGTGATGCCGAGCACAGATCTGCTCGCCGCAATGGGCAAGTTCAACGAGGAGATGGTCAAGGCCGGCGTGATGCAGGCCGGCGAGGGCCTGCATCCGACCAGCAAGGGCGCGCGGGTCAGATATGCCGGCGGGCAGGGCACGGTGTCGCGCGGACCGTTCGGCCTGAGCAGCGATCTGGTTTGCGGCTTCTGGCTGATCGAGACCAAATCGCTCGATGAGGCGATCGACTGGATGAAGCGCGCGCCGTTCGACGGCGGCTCCGAGATCGAGATCCGTCAGGTGTTCGCTGCGGAGGATTTCGGCGAGGCGCTGACGCCCGAATTGCGCGAGCAGGAAGAGCGCCTGCGTGCGCAGGCAGGGCAAAAGTGACACCCGACGTCATTCCACGATATCGCTCGGGCGCACGGCGCGGACGACATGACCATCGTCGCATGTCATGGATTCCGGGCCTGTGTCTGGTGAAGCATCCTGGAATGACGAGCGTGAAGATTGCGAGTGATTCAACCGACAAGGAAATCCGACCAATGCGTTTCATGATGCTGATGATCCCGCTCGGCTACGAGTCCGCGCCGGCCAAGCTCGAGCTCGACCCGGAACGGGTCGCCGCGATGATGCGCTACAATCAGACGCTGAAGGACGCCGGCGTGCTGATCACGCTGGAGGGCCTGCATCCGCCGGCCGCCGGCGCGCGCGTCAAGTTCGACGCCGGTGAGCCCGTCGTGATCGACGGTCCGTTCACCGAGGCCAAGGAAGTGATCGGCGGCTTCTGGATGATCGAGGTCGCCTCGCGCGCGGAAGCGATCGCATGGGCGAAGCAGTGCCCGGCCACCGCGAACGAGATGATCGAGATCCGCCAGGTGCAGGAGGTGGCGGATTTCTCCGAGGAGGTGCAGCAGGCGGCTGCGACCTTCGAGCATCCGCAGGGCGGCTGGGGCAAGGCGCTGCGCTAGCATGATCCGGAAAAGTGCGAAGCGGTTTTCCGAAAAGATCGTGCGCAAAACAAAAGAGTCGAACAAGATGCGATGCCGCCGCACGGCGTCATCGTGCCACCAACCGATCGTCACACCACCAACCACCACAACGGAGAAGCACGATGAGCACCAACACCTTCCTCGCCGTTTATCTCGGCAGCAAGAACGGCTCGCGGATGGCGGCCTGGAACGCGATGCCGGAGGCCGAGCGGCGCGCCAAGGAACAGCAGGGCATGGCCGCGTGGGGCGCCTGGGTCGAGAAGCACCACGACGTGATCGTCGAGATGGGCGGACCGCTCGGCAAGACCAAGAAGGTCGGCGAGGGCGGTACCTCCGACATCACCAATCAGCTCACCGGCTTCACCGTGGTGCGCGCGCCCTCGCATGAGGCGGCGGCCAAGCTGTTCGAGAACCACCCGCACTTTTCGATCTTCCCGGGCGAAGCCGTAGAGATCATGCCGGTGCTGCCGATCCCGGGGCGCTAGTCCCCGGGACGCTAGTCCCCGGGGCGTTAGGCCACCAGTTCCCTGAACCTCTCCCGCTTGCGGGGTCGAGACGAGCGAAGCTCGCTCTTAGGTCGCATCGCATCATCGATGCGATGCGGGTGGGGGCTTTCTCCACGATGCGACATGCGGAGACAGCCCCCACCCCCCGGGAGCGACGTCGCTCTTACGTCACGCCGGCCCAATCCAATCTGAACTCTGGGTGGAGATTTGCGCGATGGCGAAGCTCGTCTTCGGATTGAACCAGTCGCTCGACGGCTATGTCGATCACGACCAGCCGATGCCGCCAGAACCTAGGCTGTTTCGTCATTTCATCGAGCAGGTGCGTGGCGTGACCGGTATGTTGTACGGCCGCCGCATGTACGAGGTGATGCGCTACTGGGACGACGACCTCCCCGATTGGGGCACGGAGGAGCGCGAGTACGCGGCCGCGTGGCGGAGCCGGCCAAAATGGGTCGTGTCGCGTTCGCTGACGTCGGTCGGGCCCAACGCGACCCTGGTCGCGGGCGATCTCGAGGCGGCGGTGCGCGAGTTGAAGGCGCGGCTCGACGGTGAGATCGAAGTCGCCGGACCGGAGCTCGCGGGACGTTTGACCGAGCTCGGCCTGATCGATGAGTATCAGATCTACCTGCGGCCCGTCGTGCTCGGGCGCGGCAAGCCCTTCTTCGCCGGCCCCCGTGCCCCGCTGCGCCTCGTGGCAAGCGATCGGCTGGGCGAGAACACGATCAGGTTGACCTACGTCCCCGCCTAGTCGCGCGTTCAGCCCGCCGGTCCGTTAATCTTGATGATCCCGTGACCCCGCCGCTAGTGACCTTTGCCGCCCGCTCATGTAAAAGCCGTTCACATGAGCTGGCGCAAGGACCAAGGCCGCGCCGAGCGCGGCTATCATCACGGCAATCTCAAAGAGGCGTTGCTGCAGGCCGCCCTCGACCTGATCTCGAAGAAGGGGCCGGCCGGCTTCACCTTCGCCGATGCCGCGCGCATGGCCGGTGTCAGCCCCGCCGCACCGTACCGGCACTTCCGCGACCGTGACGAACTGATCGCCAGCATCGCGCAGCGCGGCTTCGAGCAGTTCGAGTCTTTGCTGACGCAAGCCTGGGACGACGGCCGCCCCGATACCGTCACGGCGTTCGAGCGGGTCGGCAAGGCCTATCTCGCCTTCGCGCGCGAGGAGCCCGCGTTCTATTCCGCGATGTTCGAATCCGGCCTGCCGCCCGACGCGAATCCAACCTTGATGGCTGCAAGCGAGCGGGCGTTCGCGATCATTCGCGCCGCCGCCGAACGGCTCGCGGCGTTGGCGCCGCCGGGCATGCCGCGGCCGCCGGCGATGATGATGGCGCTGCACATCTGGTCGATGTCGCATGGTGTCGCCTCGCTGTTCGGCCGTGGCGATGCCGCGCGGCGCAAGCTGCCGATGTCGCCGGAGGACCTGCTCGAGGCCGAAGTCCTGATCTATCTGCGCGGCCTCGGCTTCCGGACCGACCAGCGGCCGGGAACCGCGGCCGCCGACGACAAGCCGGCGGGCGAGAAGGCTGGTCCGTGGGGCAAGGCGAAATGAGGTTCAACGACTGAGCCAAAAATAATCTGAGGGGTGCGTCATCCGCGCTGCTTGACTTTCCCGGGGGATGGGCTACCTATGTAAATGTTATTTACATTCACAACGGCGTGATGCCGTGATGGAGAAGGAAATGGCCTACACCGCTGATGTCAATCGCTGGCGCGGCCCCGTCGAAGAGCCCTACCGTCCCTACTTCTACGCGACGCCGTGGCATCCCCTGAAGATCGCCGGGATCATCCTAGGCTTCATGATCTGGTGGCCGATCGGCCTCGCCCTTCTCTTTTTCACACTCGGGAGCAGAAAGATGGCCTGTTGGAGTCACAACGACATGGATCGCTGGCAAAACAAGATGGAGCGCATGCAGGACAAGATGGAGCGGATGAAGAGCCGCATGGAGCGCCGCGGCTTCCCGTTCGGCGGCTTCGGCCCGCCCTCCAGCGGCAACCGCGCGTTCGACGAGTACCGCCAGGATACGCTGCGCCGTCTCGAGGAAGAGCAGGTCGAGTTCAAGAACTTCCTCGATCGCCTGCGTCACGCCAAGGACAAGGAAGAGTTCGACGCCTTCATGGCGCAGCACAAGACCCGTCCGACCCCGCCGAACGATCAGCCGCCGCAGAGCTGATCGAGGCAAGCGCTAGCCTTCAGGCGATGTGCCCCCATAGAACCTGATGGCCCTGAGCCGCCCGTTTGCGACAAGCAAGCGGGCGGTTTGCATTTTGGGGTAGTCACGCCCACTATCGTGTGAGCACGCGTGACGAGGCGAAGATGATGGCGGGATCTGCGACGGCGAGTTCTGACGATCTCTGGTCTGCGATCCGGCGCGAGGCGGAAGCTGCAATCGTCGCCGATCCCTTCCTCGAAGCGTCGGCTGCCTTCATTCTCGATCAAGGCGATCTCGGCGGCGCGCTCGCTTTCCTGATTGGCCGGGCAATCTGCCGCACCGATGCCGATCGCGCGCAGTTCATGCGGGCGGCGCGCGAGGCGTTCGCGGCGGAGCCCGCGCTGGTCGATGCCGCAGTCGTTGATCTCACGGCGATCGTCCGTCGCGACCCGGCGATTACGGGCTTGCTGCCGCCGCTCCTCAACTTCAAGGGCTACGCAGCGCTGCAGGCCTGGCGCGTGTCGAACTGGTTGTGGCGGGAGGATCGCCCCGACCTCGCGCTGATGATGCAAAGCGCGACGGCGGATCAGTTGCAGATCAGCATTCACCCGTCGGCCCAAATCGGAACCGCTGTGTTCCTCGATCACGGCACCGGCATCATCATCGGCGCGCTGGCCTCGGTCGGCGACGAGGTCACGATCCTGCAGAACGTCACCATCGCGCGGCATCAGGACGACCCGCGCCACGCCCCGACGATCGGCCGTGGCGTGCTGCTCAGCGCCGGCGCAACAGTCATCGGCAATCTCAGCATCGGAGATTTCGCCAAGATCGGCGCCGGCGCGCTGGTGACGTCGGACGTGCCCGCCGGCTGCACCGCCGTCGGCGTGCCGGCGCGGCTGACCAATTGCACGGAAGCGGGAGTTGTCGGCGTGAGGTGAGCTTGCGAGGAAGAATGCAGCCTGTAAGGCGAGCACACCTCCCAGGCTCCCTCTCCCCTTGCGGGAGAGGGTGGGGAGAGGGGTGGCCCCGGGCGCAATGCGCGCGACAGGATGATCGTCGGTCAAGGCGCGTCGCGAGCTGGTTCTTACAGAGAGCGGAGCAAGCGGTACCCCTCTCCCCAACCCTCCCCCGCAAGGGGGGAGGGAGCCCTGCCAGCGTGCTTACCTCACCGCTTCCGGCGATCGCAGTTGTTCACCCAACACATTCGACCCATGGATCGGGCCTGCACATCGTCACGCCGGCACGAGCGCGTCGGCGAGCTGCGTAAAACTGTCGACTTGGAGGTCGAACCAGGGCTCCGGCGCGACGTCGACCTTCGCCGCTGGCCCGAACTCCAGCGGGCGGGCGACGAACGCGGTGCGCATGCCGAAGGCGCGGGCGGCCTTCAGATCGTATTTGTGGCAGGCGACCATCAGGATCTTGTCGGCGGGATAGCCGAGATAGTCGACGGCGAGCTGATACACCGCCGGTGACGGCTTGTAGCTGCGCGCAAGCTCCGCAGTCAGCACGGCATCGAACGGCAGCTTGGCGTGCTTGACCACCGCCACCACGGCGGCCATGCCGGCATTCGACAATGTCGAGGTCACGAACCGGCTGCGCAGGCGCGCCAGCCCTTCGACGCTGTCGGGCCAGGCGTCGAGCTTGCTCCACACCCCGTTCAGTTCGTCGCGCTCATCTTTGGAGAAAGCCTCCGACAGGCCGTGGCGGTCGACCAGCACGTCCAGCGCCTCGCGATAGATGCGGTCGACCCGGATCCACGGCCGCTTGCCGGCGATCACGTCGTCGAGCGCGGCACGATAGAGATCGCGCCATTCGCTCGAGAGCTTGGCCCAGTCGAGCGCGAGCCCCTTCGCGGCGTTGACGGCTTGCCCGGCACGCAGGATCGGCTGATAGAAGTCGACGCATGTCCCCTGGACGTCGAACGCGATTGCGCGAATCTCATCGCGCCACGTCGCGGCCCTTGCCGGCTGCATCCCCGTCATCGCGGCCATGATCGATAGTCCTCCAGAGGTCATGAAGTGTCGTCTGGTCAGATCGGGTAGCACGGTTCTGTCCCTGGTTGCGGTATTGGAATCGGACACGACTCGTACGTCAGGTGAGCACGCGTCTCAGGCTCCCTCTCCCCTTGCGGGAGAGGGTGGGGAGAGGGGTGGCCCCGGGCGCGATAGACGAGGTGCTATAACGCTGCATCAATCGACGTACCGAGCATCGTCGTTTCTAACGGAGAGTGGAGCAAGCGGTACCCCTCTCCCCGACCCTCCCCCGCAAGGGGGGAGGGAGCCCTCACAGGGTGCTCGCCTCACTGCATCATCTGGCGAAGCAACCCCGCCCTCACACATTCGACCCATGGATCGCGTCGATCACCGCGTCCGTCACTTCCTTCGTCGTCGCCTTGCCGCCGACGTCGGGCGTCAGCACGCCGGCCGCGCAGACTTTCTCGACGGCCGCCATCAGGCGCGCCGCGGCGTCCTTTTCGCCGAGATGCTCCAGCATCTGCGCGCCGGTCCAAAAGGTCGCGACCGGGTTGGCGATGCCCTTGCCCGTGATGTCGAACGCCGAGCCGTGGATCGGCTCGAACATCGAGGGGAAGCGGCGCTGCGGGTCGATGTTGCCGGTCGGTGCCACGCCGAGGCTGCCGGCCAGGGCGCCGGCGAGATCGGACAGGATGTCGGCGTGCAGATTGGTCGCCACGATGGTGTCGAGGCTCTTCGGATTGAGCGTCATCCGCACCGTCATGGCGTCGACCAGCATCTTGTCCCAGGTGACGTCGGGGAAGTCCTGCGCCACTTCGGCGGCGATCTCGTCCCACATCACCATGCCGTGGCGCTGCGCGTTCGACTTCGTCACCACGGTGAGGAATTTGCGCGGCCGCGACTGCGCGAGCTGGAACGCGTAGCGCATGATCCGCGTCACGCCGACCCGCGTGAAGACTGCGACTTCAGTGCCGACCTCTTCCGGCAGGCCCTTGTGCGCGCGGCCGCCCATGCCGGCATATTCGCCCTCCGAATTCTCGCGCACGATCACCCAGTCGAGATCGCCGACGCCGACATTGCGCAGCGGCGAGGCGACGCCGGGCAGGATTTTTGTCGGCCGCACATTGGCGTATTGGTCAAAGCCCTGGCAGATCGGCAGCCGCAGGCCCCACAGCGTGATGTGGTCGGGCACGTCGGGCGCGCCGACCGCGCCGAAATAGATTGCGTCGAAGTTCTTCAGCTCGGCGAGCCCGTCGGCCGGCATCATCACGCCGTGCTTCTTGTAATAGTCCGAGCCCCAGTCGAAGGTCTTGACGTTGAAGCTGATGTCGCCTGAGCGCTTCGCCAGTGCCTCCAGCACGCGAACACCCGCGGAGATCACTTCGGGGCCGATGCCGTCGGCGGGGATGGCGGCGATGGAATGGGTACGCATGATTTTGTCTCCGGATGAGTGATTAGTGGGTTCGCACGGGATTGGGTTGCGGTTCGGATTGTGCAGGCGCGCCTTGCGCGCGCGACAGCAGCAGCGTGAGCACGGCTGACAGCACCAGCAGGCCGGCGACGAAATACAGGCCGCCGTCGAAGCTGCCGGTGCGTTCCTTGATCCAGCCGATCATCGCCGGCCCGACGAAGCCGCCGAGATTGCCGATCGAGTTGATGGTGGCGATCCCCGCTGCGGCGGCCGAGCCCGACAGGAACATGGTCGGCATGCTCCACAGCGGCGGCTTCGAGGAGGAGATGCCGATATTGACCAAGGTCAGCGCCGCGATCACGGCAACGAGCCCGGTCCATAGTCCTGCAAGCGCTAAACCAGCCGCCGCCATCAGGCAGGCCAGCACCACGTGCCAGGTGCGCTCGCCGGTGCGGTCGGAATGCCGCGCCCACAACACCATGGCGATCACGGCGATGGTCGCCGGCACCGCGTTGAGGAAGCCGACCTGGATCGACGACAGGCCGAACGCCTTGATGATCTGCGGCGCCCATACACCGAGTGTGTAGAGCCCGGCCGAGGTGCCGAAATAGACCATCGCCAGCGCCAGCACGCGCGGATCGGCAAGCCCGCGCCAGATGCTGCGGCTCGCGGTCGCGGCCTTGCCGTCGGTCTCGGCCTTCATGGCCTTCACCAGCCAGGCGCGCTCGTCGTCGGCGAGCCATTTGGCCTGCTCCGGCCGGTCGGTCAGGAAGCCCAGCACGACGAAGCCGAGCAGCACGGCGGGCACCGCCTCCAGCACGAACAGCCATTGCCAGCCCTTGAAGCCGAGCAGGCCGTCCATCTCCAGCAGCGCGCCAGACACCGGTGAGCCGAGCACGGTCGAGAGCGGCGCCGCGGCCATGAACAGCGCGGTGACGGCGGCGCGCTGCCGCGCCGGGAACCAGTAGGAGAGGTAGAGGATGATGCCGGGAAAGAAGCCGGCTTCGGCGGCGCCGAGCAGGAAGCGCAGCACGTAGAAGCTGGTCGCGCCCTGCACCAGCGCCATCGCCGCCGAAACGATACCCCAGGTGATCATCACCCGCGCGATCCAGATCCGCGCGCCGATCTTGTGCAGGATGATGTTGGAGGGCACCTCGAACAGAAAGTAGCCCCAGAAGAAGATACCGGCGCCGAAGCCGTAGACCGTCGGCGACAGGCCGATGTCCTTGTTCATGGTCAGCGAGGCGAAGCCGATATTGACGCGGTCGATGAAGGCCACGAAGTACAGCAGCATGATGAACGGCACGATGCGCAGTGAGATCTTGCGCAACACGCGCGTGCCAAGCTCGCTTTCCATGGGCTTCCTCAGGGTTCGTCTTGTTGTTGGGACGGCGCGTTTCGCCGCACCACCGGGAAGCCTAGAAGGCAGCGCCCTTCCGCTTCAACCCGTGTGGGTTTATACAAAAAAATGATATAATCCTGGTTCCGTCATTGCGAGGAGCGAAGCGACGAAGCAATCCACCGCTCCGCATATGCGGTGGCCATGGATTGCTTCGCGGAGCCTGTCATCCGGCGGCGCTTCGCGTCGACCGGGTGGCTCGCAATGACGGCGGGCCGTTTGGAGTAAACACATCTTGGAACTGCACCAGCTTCGCTGCTTCGTAGCGGCCGCCGAGGACCTGCATTTCGGCCGCGCGGCGCAGCGCCTGCAGATGATGCCGTCGGCGCTGGGCCGCCACATCAAGCTGCTGGAAGAGGACCTCGGGGTGCGGCTGTTCGCGCGCACCACGCGCGCGGTGTCGCTGACCGAGGATGGCGCCACCCTGCTGCGCGAGGGACGCGCGCTGCTCGGCCGCGCCGAGGCGATCGAGGACGGCTTTCGCCGACGGCCGCGCAAGCCGCAGGCGCGGCGCTTCCGGATCGGCGCGATCGACAGCGCCGCGGCCGGGCTGCTGCCGCCGCTGCTGCGCGACGTCCGCGCTGCCCATCCCGATGTCGCCGTGCAACTGCTCGAGGAGAAGACCATCCGGCTGCTGCCGAAGCTGCTCTCGGGCGCGCTCGATCTCGCCTTCGTGCGCCCGCCGGCGCGGCCCGACCGGCGCATCGAGTTCGTTCCGCTGCTGCAGGAAACCGCCGTGGTGGCGCTGTCGCACCAGCATGCGCTGGCGCGACGCAAGCAGATCGTGCTGCCCGACATCGCCGATCAGCCGTTGATCGTGCCGGAGCGCCGCTCACGGCCGCACAGCCACGATCTCACAACCAAACTGTTCGACGAGGCCGGGCTGACGCCGCGCATCCAGGAGATCGCCGACGAGAAGCAGACCATCGTCAACATGGTGGCCGCACGGCTCGGCGTCGCCATCGTGCCGCGCTGGACCGCGCGGATGGCGATCCCGGGCGTCCGCTTTGTGCCACTTCGCCTGAAGCGCGGCAGCAGCGCCGGCCGCCTGCCGCTCGCCGCCGCCTGGCTGAAAGGCTCCCGCGATCCGGTCCGCGACCAGGTGATCGCCGTGCTGGAGGCAAGGTTGAAGAGTTACGCAAAGGAGGCGTGACGATGCAAAGCGAGTGTCATATTAGCCTGCTAGCGATTCCGCCGCGGCTGCAAATGCACTTCCCGCGTCGGAGTAGCCCCGCGCTTTGCCGACAGTCTTTGACCGGAGGGATCATGCTACGCATTGCCACCTGTCTGACGCTTCTGATTTCCCTTCATGCGGCCGCGGCACAAGACAGGGCGCCGGGCGCCCCACCGCAACCCTATTTGGGCGGCTCCACAACGCCGCCGACTGATCTGCCGTCCGGGATCGGCAGTTATTGCATCTACGACAACCTCATCTACTCGATTGGCTCGCCCATCTGCGTCGGCAAGACGAGCTACGTATGTGCTCCTGCGACAAACGAAGCCGAGCTCAATCAGCGGGCGTATTGGTCAGCAAGACCAGCTGACCCAAAACTGACCGCGCCGGTGTGCCAGTAGACTGGCTCCCGCGTCTCACGCATCTTACCGGCGCGATGAGACAACCCGCATCGTCGTCCTGGCGAGAAAGCCAGGACGACGTCGGAGAGAGCTGCACACGGGTCTCCTTGCCCAGATGGCCGCCCTGGTTGGCCGGCGGCGCGTTCCAGGGCCGGCCTGTGCGCAAGCCCACCGGCGGTTCCATCCGGGTGGATCCGGTGCCCGCGCAGCTCAAATCTCTTCCGGTTTTGCGGATCGGCCATGAGTTCCGCGTTTGTAGACTCGCGTTATGTTATAATATAACAGTCTCTCCATGGCGCATACGCACACCCATGACCACCACCATCACGGCCACGCCCACCCCCACGGGCACAGCCATGGCCCGGCCGCCCATCCGGCCCAGACTGCGCACTGGTCGATCCTGCGCATGCCCGTGCCGGCCAGGCTGCTCGCGGCGCTCGCGGTCTCTGCCTGCCTTTGGGGCGTGGTCTGGCTGGCGATGAGGTGAGACCCGTGGCTGCCCTTGTCACCTTCCGCGACGTCACCCTCGGCTATGACCGCCACCCGGCGGTGCATCATCTCAACGGCGCCGTCGAGGCGGGCGCGCTGCTGGCCGTGATCGGCCCGAACGGCGCCGGCAAGTCGACGTTGCTGCGCGGCATTGCCGGCGTACTCAAGCCGCTGTCGGGCGTGATCGATCTCGATGGGCTCGAGCACCGTGACATCGCCTATCTGCCGCAATCCGCCGACATCGACAGAACCTTCCCGATCTCGGTGTTCGACTTCGTCGGCACCGGGCTGTGGCGCTCCACCGGCTTCTTCGGCGGCATCGGCAAGGCCGCGCGCGGCAAGATCTTGGCGGCACTGGCCGCGGTCGGTCTCAACGGCTTCGAGAACCGGCCGATCGGCACGCTGTCCGGCGGCCAGACCCAGCGGATGCTGTTCGCGCGCGTGCTGCTGCAGGATGCCCGCCTGATCGTGCTCGACGAGCCCTTCAACGCCATCGATGCCAAGACCACCGCCGATCTCCTGGCGCTGGTGAAACGCTGGAACGGCGAGGGCCGCACGGTGCTGGCGGCGCTGCACGACCTCGACATGGTGCGCAACAATTTCCCGGAAACGCTGCTGCTGGCGCGCGGCCCGGTGGAATGGGGCCCGACCGCGCAGACGCTGACCGCGGACAATCTGACGGTCGCGATGCGGATGTGCGAGGCGTTCGACGACTCAGCGGGCGCATGCGCCGTCGATCCGCGCTCGAGGGCTGCCTGACGCCGATGCTGACAGACGCGCTGATCACGCCCTTCACCGAATTCGAGTTCATGCGCCGCGCGCTCGCGGCCGTGATCGCGCTGTCGCTCGGCGGTGCGCCGATCGGCGTATTCCTGATGCTGCGGCGGATGAGCCTGGTCGGCGACGCCATGGCGCATGCGATCCTGCCGGGCGCTGCGATCGGCTTCCTGCTGTCAGGGCTCAATCTGTTCGCGATGACGACCGGCGGCCTGATCGCGGGCTTTGCCGTGGCGCTGCTCGCCGGCCTCGTCGCCCGCACCACCGAATTGAAGGAGGACGCGTCGCTCGCGACCTTCTATCTGGTCTCGCTCGCGCTCGGCGTCACCATCGTCTCCATCAAGGGCACCAATATCGACCTGCTGCACGTGCTGTTCGGTAATATTCTGGCGATGGACGACCAGACCCTGCTGGTGATCGCGTTCAACGCCACTCTCACGCTGCTGGTGCTCGCGGTGATCTATCGGCCGCTGGTGATCGAATGCGTCGATCCGGTATTCCTGCGCACGGTGAGCCGGGCCGGCGCGCCGGCGCATCTGGCCTTCCTCGCGCTGGTCGTGGTCAACCTCGTCAACGGCTTCCACGCCCTCGGCACGCTGCTCGGCGTCGGGCTGATGATCCTGCCCGCGGGCATCGCGCGGTTCTGGTCGCGCGACATCACCACCATGATCTGCATCGCGGTCGCGGGCGCGATGCTGTCAGGCTATGCCGGGCTGGTGCTGTCGTACCAGACCCGGATTCCCTCCGGCCCCGCGATCATCCTGGTTGCGGCGGGGCTCTATATCGTGTCGCTGCTGTTCGGCAATGTCAGCGGCCTGGTGCGGCAGCTGTTTCCCGGCCGCCATCTCGAGGCATGACGATGCGGCGTTTGCTTGGATTGATCGGTCTGGCGCTGATGCTGGCGAGCGGACCGGCGCGTGCCGCTGAACGCATCAATGTCGTCGCGAGCTTCTCGATCCTTGCCGACATGGTGCGCAATGTCGGCGGCAACGACGTCGACGTGGCGGCGCTGGTCGGGCCCGATGGCGACGCACATGTCTATGCGCCGACGCCGGCGGACGCCAAGAAAGTCGCCGACGCAAAACTCCTCGTCATCAACGGCCTCGGCTTCGAGGGCTGGATGCCGCGGCTGCTACAAGCGTCCGGCAGCAAGGCGCCGGTCGCGGTGGCAACCAAGGGCATCATGCCCCGGAAGATGGGCGGCCATGACGATCCGCATGCCTGGCAATCCGTGGCCAATGCGAAGATCTACGTCATCAATATTCGCGACGGGCTGATCGCTGTTGCCCCAGACCGGGCCGCCACCTTCAAGGCCAATGCCGACGCCTATCTGGCCAAACTGGAGGCGCTCGACCGCGAGGTGCACGAGGCGGTGGCGAAAATACCGGAGGCGCGGCGCAAGGTGATCTCGACCCACGGCGCATTCGGCTATTTTGCCGACGCCTACGGGATCACGTTCTTCTCGCCGCTGTCCGTCTCCACCGATTCCGAGCCCAGCGCACGCGACATCGCCGCCATCATCGCCCAGATCAAGCTTGCGAAAATTCCGGCAGTTTTTCTCGAAAATATCAGCGATCCCCGCCTGATCGAACGGATCGCGGCCGAGACCGGCGCCCGGGTTGGCGGGACGCTCTATTCGGACAGTTTGACGGGCGAAAAGGGCCAAGCACCCACTTACATTGATATGGTCAGGCACAATATAAAGGCCCTGACCAGCGCGCTCGCCGACTAGGGGCAGGGGCCTCCCTGCCGGGGTTGAGCGCGAACCCAAGTTCCCGGAGTTGTTATGGCTGAAGCTTCGCAAAAAATTCCTGTGACCGTGCTGACGGGCTATCTCGGCGCCGGCAAGACCACGCTGCTGAACCGCATCCTGTCGGAAAATCACGGCAAGAAATACGCCGTCATCGTCAACGAATTCGGCGAGATCGGCATCGACAACGACCTCATCATCGGCGCCGATGAGGAAGTGTTCGAGATGAACAATGGCTGCGTCTGCTGCACGGTGCGCGGCGACCTCGTCCGCATCATGGACGGCTTGATGAAGCGCAAGGGCAAGTTCGACGCCATCATCGTCGAGACCACCGGCCTTGCCGATCCGGCGCCGGTCGCGCAGACCTTCTTCGTCGACGAGGACGTGCAGAAGAACGCCCGGCTCGATGCCGTCGTCACCGTCGCCGACGCCAAATGGCTGAGCGATCGCCTCAAGGATGCGCCGGAAGCCAAGAACCAGATCGCGTTCGCCGACGTCATCGTGCTGAACAAGACGGACCTGGTCTCCAAGCCCGAGCTCGCCGAGGTCGAAGCCCGCATCCGCGGCATCAACCCCTATGCCAAGCTGCACCGCACCGAGCGTTGCCAGGTTGGCTTGACCGACGTGCTGGAGCGTGGCGCGTTCGACCTCGACCGCATCCTGGAGATCGAGCCGGATTTCCTCGAGGCCGGCGACGATCACGATCGCGACCATGATCATCACCACCACGATCATGATCACCACCACCATCATCACGATCATGATCACGGCCATGGCGGGCTGAAGCACTATCACGACGAGGACATGCAATCGCTGTCACTGCGCTCGGAGAAGCCGCTCGACCCGACCAAGTTCATGCCGTGGCTGCAGAACCTCGTCGCCACCGAGGGCCAGAAGATCCTGCGCTCGAAGGGCATCCTCGCCTTCACCGGCGATGACGACCGCTACGTGTTCCAGGGCGTCCACATGATGCTGGAGGGCGACCACCAGCGCAAATGGAAGGACGGCGAGAAGCGCGAGAGCCGCGTCGTGTTCATCGGTCGCGAACTGCCTGAGCAGGCGATCCGCGACGGCTTCGAGCAGTGCATCACCACGTGATGAAAGAGTTCGATCCGGGCGAGGCCCCTTCTTCCATCGTGTCGATCACCGACCGCGTCAAGCAGCTTCCGCTTGGCGCGGCGGTCGGTTCAGTGCATTTCCTCGGCGACCGTGCGTTCTTCGTCGGCGCCGAGGAGAGCGTTGCGATCGCCACCCTAGAGGGCGAGATCACACGCACCGAGACCCATTTCGGCGCCATCCTGTGTGCGGCCTCCGACGGCAAGCGGCTCGTCACCGGCGGTGACGACGGCAAGCTGATCGCAATCGACGCCAAGGGCGAGATCTCGACGGTGGCGACCGACGCCAAGCGGCGCTGGATCGACAATGTCGCGCTGCACAGCGACGGCACCGTGGCGTGGTCCGCGGGCAAGACCGCCTTCGTGCGCAATCCGAAGGGCGAGGAGAAAACCTTCGAGGTGCCGTCGACCGTCGGCGGGCTGGCGTTCGCGCCGAAGGGCCTGCGGCTTGCGATCGCGCATTACAACGGCGTGACCTTGTGGTTTCCCAACATGGCCGCCAATCCGGAATTCCTGGAATGGGCCGGCTCGCATCTTGCGGTCTCCTTCAGCCCGGACAACAAATTCCTCGTCACGGCGATGCATGAGGCCGCGATGCATGGCTGGCGGCTTGCCGACAACAGGCATATGCGGATGAGCGGTTATCCCGGCCGCGTGCGCTCGATGTCGTGGAGCGTCGGCGGCAAGGGACTCGCGACCTCGGGCGCCGATACCGTGATCGTCTGGCCGTTCACCAGCAAGGACGGGCCGATGGGCAAGGAGCCGGCGATGCTGGCGCCGATGCCGGCCCGGGTCGCCGTGGTCGCCTGCCATCCGAAGAACGACATCATGGCGGTCGGCTATGCCGACGGCACCGTGCTGATGGTCCGGCTCGAGGACGGCGCCGAGATCCTGGTGCGCCGGAACACCGGCACGACGGTGTCCGCGCTGGGCTGGAATGCCAAGGGGACGCTGCTCGCCTTCGGCACGGAAGATGGTGACGCGGGCATCCTGGAAATGTAAGAGATCGCTGCATCCGAAGCGGATTCGAGCGAACTGGGTACCGGCAGCGTCATGCGATTCCTCACGACATTCCAGCTCGCCGATTTCATCGACACGCTGATCAGCCTGACCTCGGCCTTTGTGCTCGGCACCCTGATTGGGGCCGAGCGGCAGTACCGGCAGCGCACCGCGGGGCTGCGCACCAACGTGCTGGTCGCGGTCGGAGCGGCCGCCTTCGTCGACCTCGCGATGCACCTTGCCGGCGCCGACGGCGCGGTGCGGGTGATCGCCTATGTGGTGTCGGGGATCGGCTTCCTCGGCGCCGGCGTCATCATGAAGCAGGGCATGGATGTGCGCGGCCTCAACACCGCGGCGACGCTGTGGGCCTCGGCTGCGGTCGGCTCCTGCGCCGGCGCCGACCTCGTGGCGCAGGCGGCGGCGCTGACCGTGTTCGTGATCGCCGGCAACACGCTGCTGCGTCCGCTGGTCAATGCCATCAACCGCATCCCGTTGAACGAGAAGGCGCTGGAAGCGACCTACTATTTCAAGGTCGTAGTCACCCCGGAAATGCTGCCCGACATGCGCGACGCCGTCGTGGAGAAGCTCGAGGCCGCGAACTATCCGGTCGCCGATGTCAACGTGGTCGAGGCCGGTGACGACTTCCTCGAGATCGTGGCGGAGCTGGTCTCGACCGCGGTCGAGCCCAACGAGCTGAACGCCGTGGTGGTCGACATCCAACATCAGCCCGGCGTACGCCACGCGACCTGGGAAATCAGCACCACGGATTAAAGCACTTTCGAGCGAAGTGGATACCGGTTCGCGTGAAGAAAACGCGTCAAAACAAAATCAAGAGCCCCGTTCCGATTCAATCGGAACGGAAACGGCTCTGAGGCCAGGTTCCCGCAGGCCGCGCTCAGGAACCATGCGGTGACCGGATCGTTGATCTCGCTGACACGATGCGGGGTGAACGAGATGGCTGCGGATCGGACCAGCTTGCGGAAGGACATCCTGATCGCCTCGACCTTGGTCGTAGCGGGCGTCGCGATCGCGGCGCTGGCGCTGCACGCGATCAACGCCTCTTCGCCGCAAGAGCTGGCGCAGGCGACCCAGCCGCTGCAATCGTCGCCGACGCCCGAGCCGCAGAAGACGACGGCGCCTGCCGAATCGAAGCCGGGCGGCGAGCGGCCGACCACGCCGGCGCCGCAGCCTGCTCGTCCCGATGACGAAGCGCAGAAGGCCGGCGCCAAGCCGATGCTGCCGCCCGCGCCCGCCGAGAAGACCGCCCCGCCGATCGAGAAGAAATAGCCTCTCCGGTCAGCGCATGTGACGCGCATTTGACTGCTGCTGCCGATTATACGGTCTCGCCTCCGTCATCCCCGCCCGCCATAATCCGTCGTCTTGCCAACGACAGATGGGGCTATCCATGAAGATCGAGGACGTCCGGCGCACCGCCTATTCGATGCCGCTCACCAACCCGTCGTTTCCGCCGGGGCCGTACCGGTTCTTCGACCGCGAATATTTCATCATCACCTACAAGACCGACCTGGAAGCGCTCCAGGCCGTGGTGCCGGAGCCGCTCGAGGTCGCCGAGCCCGTGGTGAAGTATGAATTCATTCGCATGCCGGACTCGACCGGCTTCGGCGACTACACCGAGACCGGGCAGGTGATCCCGGTCCGCTTCAGGGGCGAGGAGGGCGCCTACACCCACGCCATGTATCTCGACGACGAGGGCCCGATCGCCGGCGGCCGCGAGCTGTGGGGATTTCCGAAGAAGCTGGCGAAGCCCAAGATCGAGGTCGAGAGCGACGTGCTGGTCGGCTCGCTGCATTATGGCTCGGTGCTCTGCGCCTCCGCCACCATGGGCTACAAGCACCGCAAGGTCGACCACGACACCGTGCTGAAATCGATGACGGCGCCGAACTTTATTCTCAAGATCATCCCGCATGTCGACGGCAGCCCGCGGATCTGCGAGCTGGTGCGGTTTCATCTCGAGGATATCACCTTGAAGGAAGCCTGGACCGGCCCCGCCGCGCTCGGCCTGTTTCCCCACGCGCTGTGCGACGTCGCCCGCCTGCCGGTGCGCGAGGTGGTCTCGGCGCTGCATTTCAAGGCGGACCTGACGCTCGGCCTCGGCTCGGTCGCATTCGACTACATGGCGAGGTGAGCTGCGCCTGACAGCAAAATGCCCGGCGTGAGGGCCGGGCATTTTCCTTCTCAAGGCGCGCTTCGCGATCAGCGCACCAGGATGTTCTTGAACTGCCAGGGATCCGACGTGTCGATATCTTCCGGGAACAGTCCCGGACGATCCGTCAGCGGGGTCCAGTCGGTGTAGAAACCCTTCACCGGGCCGAGATATGGCAGCTGGATTTCCAGCAGGCGATCGAAATCCATCTCGTCGGCTTCGACGATGCCTTCGTTCGGATTTTCCAGCGCCCACACCATGCCGCCGAGCACGGCGGAGGTCACCTGCAGGCCGGTGGCGTTCTGATAGGGCGCGAGCTCGCGGGTCTCCTCGATGGAGAGCTGCGAGCCGTACCAATAGGCATTGTTGTCGTGGCCGAACAGCAGCACGCCGAGTTCGTCGATGCCGTCGACGATCTCGTTCTCGTCGAGGATGTGGTGCTTCTCCTGCATCTTCGCGGCGCGGCCGAACATCTCATGCAGCGACAGCACGGCATCGTCGCAGGGATGATAGGCGTAGTGGCAGGTCGGCCGGTAGATCGCCTTGCCCGATGCGTCGCGCACCGTGAAGTAATCGGAGATCGAGATCGACTCGTTGTGGGTGACGAGGAAGCCATACTGCGCGCCGCGGGTCGGGCACCAGGTCCGCACCCGCGTGTTGGCGCCGGGCTGCATCAGATAGATCGCAGCGCCGCAGCCGGCTTCGTGGGTATGCGCATTCTCGGGCATCCATTTTTCATGGGTGCCCCAGCCGAGTTCGGACGGCTGCACACCCTCCGACAGGAAACCTTCCACCGACCAGGTGTTGACGAAGACATCGGGCTCCTTCGGCGACTTGGCGCGCTGGGTGTCGCGTTCGGCGATGTGGATGCCTTTGATGCCGGCCTGCCGCATCAGGTCCGCCCATTCGCCCTTGGTCTTCGGCCGCGGCGCATTGAGCTTCAGATCAGCGGCGACATTGAGCAGCGCCTGCTTGACGAAGAAGGAGACCATGCCGGGATTGGCGCCGCAGCAGGAGACGGCCGTCGTCGAGCCCGCCGGGCGCGCCTTCTTGGCGGCCAGCGTCACTTCGCGCAGCGCGTAGTTGGAGCGTGCTTCCGGGCCCTTCGACGCATCGAAATAGAATCCGAGCCAGGGCTCGTTGACGGTGTCGATATAGAGCGCGCCGACCTCGTTGCAGAGCTCCATGATGTCGGTGGAGCCGGTATCGACCGAGAGATTGACGCAAAAGCCCTGGCCGCCGCCCTCGGTGAGCAGCGGGGTCAGCAGCTCGCGATAATTATCCTTGGTCACGGCCTTCTGGATGAATTTGACGTTCTGCTTCTCGCAATGCGCCTTGCGGCCCTCGTCCTTGGGATCGATCACGGTGATGCGCGACTTGTCGTAATCGAGATGCCGCTCGATCATCGGCAACGTGCCTTTGCCTATCGAGCCGAAGCCGATCATGACAATGGGGCCGGTGATTTTCGCGTAGATCTGCGAGGAGGGGCTCATCATTTTCTCCAGGAGAACGCCTAGCGGCGGGTAGAGTGGATCAGGGGTTGCGACGCTTTGCGGTGACTTCGATTTCGACCTTCATCTCGGGCTTGTAGAGCCCCGCGACGATCAGCAGCGTCGCGGCCGGGCGGATGTCGCCGAGGACCTCGCCGCAGACCGCGAAATGCGCGTCCGCGTCGTTGACGTCGGTGAGGTAGTAGGTCGCTCGGACGATGTCGGCCATCGTGAAGCCTCCCTCGCTAAGGGCGGCCTCGATGGTCTTGAAGCAGTTCCGTGACTGGCTCGTGACATCTGATGGCATCGTCATCGTGGTGTAGTCGTAGCCGGTGGTTCCCGCGACGAAGGCGAAATCGCCGTCGATCACGGCACGGCTATAGCCGGCGGTCTTCTCGAACGGCGAGCCGGTGGAAATCAGGCGGCGGGACATGCTGGACCTCGACTGAAAAGGGCTTTGCGCGGGGTTTACGGACATTTTTGGCGCCCGCGCAACCCCTTGGAGTCTGACCTGGGATTCTGGCCTTGCGGCCGGTGGTTAGCGGGACTGCTGCGTGGTGTCCGGCGGCGACGGCGGCGAGCCGGCCCAGCGGCGGATCAGGATGTCCCTGACGATCATGACCGAGATCAGGACCAGCATCACCGTGGTGACGAGGCCGCGCCAACGCGGGCGCGCGCCATCGATTGCGGGAAGGTTCTCCGACATGGCGCCCGCCCTTAGGCCGCGTGCGGCACGGCGAACGGTGCCTTCCGGGTACGGGCGGTCCTGCTCTTGCTGGGCAGCAATGCTCCGGTCGGCACGATCATGCCCCAGGCGCCGTCGAGCGCGCCCTCGACCAGTTCGAGGCCGAGCAGCCGCTCGCGCGCGAAGGCGCCCGGCAGCGACAGCTCACCGGTCTTGGCGGCCGTAAAGCCGAAACGGGCGTAGTAGGGCGCATCGCCAAGCAGGATCACCGCGCCATGGCCGCGGGTCTTGGCGACAGCCAGCGCGCGCCGCATCAGCGCGGCGCCGACGCTGAGGCCGCGGCAGCCGTCATCGACTGCCAGCGGCCCCAGCATCAGCGCGCTGCGGCCCCCCGCGCTGACGTGCCACAGCCGCACGGTTCCAACCAACCGGCCGTCCTGGCGCACGGCCGCAAGGCTCAGGCCTTGGGCCGGCGCGCGTCCGCCACGCAGGCGCTGGCAGGTGCGCGTATGGCGATCCTCGCCAAAGCAGGCATCCAGCAGCGCTTCGCGCGCGACGACGTCCGAGACACGCTCCGCACGGATCGCGAACGGTGCGGCTTCTCGGATGAGGGCAACGGGGGTGTTCCGTTTTGCAGTCATGGCACGTCAGTCCCCGCTTGCAACGACATGTCGTACGCCGCGGCAAGCGTCGTTCAGAAAAATCAAAAATGATCGGGAAGGAGCCGGCGGGGCCGGCTCCCGGTTTATCAGGCCTCGATCGGGAGGCGGCTTAGATGTGGTAGGTCTTCAGCGGCGGAATGCCGTTGAACGCCACCGACGAGTAGGTCGACGTATAGGCGCCGGTGCCTTCGATCAGCAGCTTGTCGCCGATCTCGAGCGTCACCGGAAGCGGATACGGCAGCTTCTCGTACAGCACGTCGGCGCTATCGCAGGTCGGGCCCGCGAGCACGCACGGTGTCATGTCCGCCCCGTCATGCGGGGTGCGGATGGCGTAGCGGATCGACTCGTCCATCGTCTCGGCGAGACCGCCGAACTTGCCGATGTCGAGATAGACCCAGCGCACCTCGTCCTCGTCGCTCTTCTTCGAGATCAGAACGACTTCGGTCTCGATGATCCCGGCATTGCCGACCATGCCGCGGCCCGGCTCGATGATCGTCTCCGGGATCTGGTTGCCGAAATGCTTGCGCAGCGCGCGGAAGATCGACCGGCCATATTGCAGCACCGGCGGAACGTCCTTGAGATACTTGGTCGGGAAGCCGCCGCCCATGTTGACCATGGTGAGGTTGATCCCGCGCTCGGCGCAGTCACGGAACACGGTCGACGCCATCGCCAGCGCGCGGTCCCACGCCTTCACCTTGCGCTGCTGCGAGCCGACATGGAACGAGATGCCGCACGGCTCGAGCCCGAGGCGCTTGGCGAGGTCGAGCACGTCGACCGCCATCTCCGGATCGCAGCCGAACTTGCGCGACAGCGGCCACTCGGCGCCGGCGCAATCATAGAGGATGCGGCAGAACACCTTAGCGCCGGGAGCAGCGCGCGCGACCTTCTCGACTTCGGCGGCGCAGTCGACAGCGAACAGGCGAATGCCGAGCGCGAAGGCGCGCGCAATGTCGCGCTCCTTCTTGATCGTGTTGCCATAGGAGATGCGGTCCGGGGTCGCACCAGCGGCCAGCGCCATCTCAATCTCCGCAACGGTTGCGGTGTCGAAGCAGGAGCCGAGCGAGGCCAGCAGCGACAGCACTTCGGGCGCCGGGTTGGCCTTCACCGCGTAGAACACGCGGCTGTCCGGCAGCACCTTCGCGAAGGTCTGGTAGTTGTCGCGCACGACTTCGAGGTCGACGACGAGGCACGGCTCGGTGTCGAGTCCATCCTGACGGCGGTTGCGCAGGAATTCCTGGATACGTTCGGTCATGGCACTCTCCAACGGCCCTAGCGACGGGATCCGCATCAACGTGACGTCGGATAAGAGCGCTTCGGCCACATCGCGCGATGGAGGCGCGCTGAGGCCAAGAGACTCAAACCAGACTGTGCTGCCGTGGATTGGTTGGGAGAGTTTCCCGCCCGCTCACCTGGCAATGAAGGACAAGCCTTTTCAGTAGCCCGCGCCGGCGTTGGACCGCCGGTAGAGACCAAAAAAGCCCGATCCGTCGTTGCTTTAAGTCGCGTCCCCCGTTGAGAGCGGGGTGCGCCGGTTCGCCTCCGGCTGCCAGTCACGGTTGCAAAGAGTGGTGAGACCTTCAACAAGGCATCCCTGGAGAGAGATGCTGGCCGCCTCGTGTCCTCTCGGACGTAAGCGACCCTCGGTTCTTCCACCCCTTGGCGGCTGTCCGGCCTCTTGTCCGGATACCTACCGACTGACACACGACCACAGGCACGTGCGAAATTGGGCAAGGCAGGAAATAAATCTTTTGACTTCGCGGCGCAAGAATTTTTTTGCGATAGCGGCAAATTTCCCTAAGGCGTGCTTGCGATCTCGCGCACAGCACGTGTTGGAGATGAACAGCTGTTAAGAATGACTAACGAAGCGTGTGCGTTTTAGCCCTGTGCCGCAGCGCTTTCTTGAATCGCGTAAAGCTCACGCGCGACGCGTGAACGGCTCGACGCGTTGCGCAGCGCGGATGAAGGCGATCATGATCAGGACGCCGAGGCCGAACAGCACGGCCTGCAGGATGTGCGCAGCGGTGTCGTTGAGCCCGAGCAGGATCGCGAGCGCCCAGCCGCCGGCGAACGCCGCGCCGAACACTTCGGCGCCGATCAGGATCGCCGCCGAGATCACGGTGATGACGCTCGGCCAGTAGATCCGGCTGTTGCCTGAGGCGGTGGGCTGCATGCTCATGAAATAGGTCCTGTTCAGGGGGCGCAATCTCTCCGAAAAGTGCCCATCTATCAAGCGCAAAAGGCCCAAAAATGCCGTATCGCGTGATATAGATTGGGCCGCATTTTCAAGGCGAAAAACGGGATATTCGATGTCAGAAACCAGCGCAGAGGCCATTGCCAACCCCCTCCTGAAGGCGTGGCAGACGCCGCTCGAGACGCCGCCCTTCGCCGAGATCAAGCCGGAGCATTTCCTCCCCGCCTTCGAGCAGGCCTTCGCCGATCATTCGGCGGAAGTGGCTGCGATCACCCACGATCCGGCGCTGCCCGACTTCGACAACACCATCACGGCGCTGGAGCGCTCCGGCAAGCTGCTGTCGAAGGTTTCGGCCGTGTTCTACGACCTGGTCTCGGCCCACTCCAACCCGGCGATCCTGGAGATCGACAAGGAGGTGTCGCCGAGGATGGCGCGACACTGGAATCCGATCATGATGAACGCTGTGCTGTTTGGCCGCATCGCCAT
This sequence comes from Bradyrhizobium sp. INPA03-11B, assembly GCF_040446015.1. Taxonomy (NCBI): domain Bacteria; kingdom Pseudomonadati; phylum Pseudomonadota; class Alphaproteobacteria; order Hyphomicrobiales; family Nitrobacteraceae; genus Bradyrhizobium; species Bradyrhizobium sp. INPA03-11B. The sequence goes on along the minus strand of NZ_JASGSR010000051.1, from coordinate 30,270 downwards.
GCTGCACGAGAAGCGCGCCTCGCTCGGTCTGACCGGCGAGCAGATGCGGCTCTTGGAGCGCACCTATACCCGCTTCCATCGCTCCGGCGCCGGGCTCGACGACGCCGCCAAGGCCCGCATGGCCGAGATCAACGAGCGGCTCGCCCATCTCGGCACCTCGTTCAGCCACCATCTGCTCGGCGACGAGCAGGAGTGGTCGATGGAGCTCGGCGAGGGCGACCGCGCCGGCCTGTCCGACACATTTGTGGCGGCCGCCAAGGCTGCGGCGGAAGAGCGCGGCATGGCCGGCAAGGCGATCGTAACGCTGTCGCGCTCCTCGGTCGAGCCGTTCCTGCAGAGCTCGCAGCGGCGCGACCTGCGCGAGAAGGTCTACAAGGCCTTCACCGCCCGCGGCGACAATGGCAACGCCAACGACAACAACGCGACCATCGTGGAGATCCTCAGGCTCCGCGAGGAGACCGCGAAGATCCTGGGCTTCCCGACCTACGCCGCCTATCGCCTGGAGGATTCCATGGCCAAGACGCCGGAGGCGGTGCGCGGCCTGCTGGAGCGGGTCTGGAAGCCAGCGCGGGCGCGGGCGCTTGCCGACCGTGACGCACTGCAGGAGCTGATCACGGAGGAGGGCGGCAATTTCACCTTGGCGTCCTGGGATTGGCGCTACTACGCCGAGAAGCTGCGCCAGGCCAAAGCCAATTTCGACGATTCCGCGATCAAGCCCTATCTGGTGCTCGACCACATGATTGAGGCCGCCTTCGACTGCGCCACCCGCCTGTTCGGCGTCACCTTCGAGGAGCGCAAGGACATCCCGGTCTGGCACCCGGACGTCCGGGTCTGGGAGGTCAAGGGTCGCGACGGCCAGCACAAGGCGCTGTTCTACGGCGACTACTTCGCGCGGCCCTCGAAGCGCTCCGGCGCCTGGATGACCTCGCTGCGCGACCAGCAGAAGCTCGACGGCGAAGTCGCGCCGCTGGTCATCAATGTCTGCAACTTCGCCAAGGGCGCCGACGGCGCGCCGTCGCTGTTGTCGCCCGACGACGCGCGGACCCTGTTCCACGAATTCGGCCACGGCCTGCACGGCATGCTCTCGAACGTGACCTACCCGTCACTGTCGGGAACCTCCGTGTTCACCGACTTCGTCGAGCTGCCCTCGCAGCTCTACGAGCACTGGCAGGAGCGGCCCGAGGTGCTGCAGCGCTTCGCCCGCCACTACCAGACCGGGGAGGCGCTGCCTGACGATTTGCTCAAGCGCTTCCTCGCCGCGCGCAAGTTCAACCAGGGCTTTGCCACCGTGGAGTTCGTCTCCTCGGCGCTGGTCGACCTCGAATTCCACACCCAGCCGGCGGCCGCGAGCTGGGACGTCCGCGCCTTCGAACAGAAGGAGCTGGAGAAGATCGGCATGCCGGCCGAAATCTCGCTGCGGCACCGGCCGACCCAGTTCGGCCACATCTTCTCCGGCGACCACTATGCGTCGGGCTACTACAGCTACATGTGGTCGGAGGTGATGGACGCCGACGCCTTCGGCGCGTTCGAGGAGGCCGGCGATATCTTCGATCCCGCGACCGCCAAGCGGCTGCATGACGACATCTATTCGTCGGGCGGCTCGCGCGATCCGGAGGAGGCCTATGTCGCCTTCCGCGGCCGCGAACCCGAGCCGGATGCGCTGCTGCGCCGCCGCGGCCTGCTCGAGACATCAGAGGCGGCCTGAAGGTGAGGCCGTCACTGAACCGGCTGATCACCGGGTTCGTGCTCGCGGTGTCCGTCGTGCTCGGCACGGCGGAGGCCTGGGCCCATCCGCATGTCTGGATCGTCGCCAAAAGCGAGTTGATCTACGCGCCTGACGGCACCATTACCGGGGTCCGCCACGCCTGGACCTTCGACGACATGTTCTCGACCTACGCATTGCAGGGCATCGAGACCAAGGTGAAGGGCGCCTACAGCCGCGAGGAGCTGGCGCCGCTGGCGCAGACCAATGTCGAGTCGCTGAAGGAATACGCCTTCTTCACCTTCGCCAAGGGCGACGGCAAGAAGCAGAAGTTCACCGAGCCGGTCGACTACTTCCTCGAATACAAGGACTCGTCCCTGACACTGCACTTCACCCTGCCGGTGAAGACGCCGTTCAAGGCCCGGCAGCTCTCGCTCGAAGTGTTCGACCCGACCTATTTCATCGACTTCCAGTTCGCCGAGAAGGAGCCGGTCAAGCTGGTCGGCGCTGCGGCCGACTGCAAGATGCAGTTCGAGCGGCCGAGCAGTGACGGCACCGCTGCCGCGCAGAAGCTCGGCGAGCAGAACTTCCTCGATGGCGGCAACGGCAATTTCGGCATGATGTTTGCCAATAAGATCACGGTGGATTGCCCATGACGCCGATCGCCTCCCGCCTGATGCGTGGCTTCGCCGTCAGCGCTGCGGTGCTCGCGGCATTCGCGCTGCTCGATGGCGCGGTTCATGCGCTGCTCGCGCAAAACCCGTTCGGCGCGCCGCGCGCAGCGGAGCCGCAGGGCGGGCTGGTCGGTTGGCTGTTGGCAAAACAGTCGGAGTTCTATCGCGAGATGTCGCAGACCATCCGCGCCGCGAAATCCGACGGATCGGCGGTCTGGACGCTGCTTGCGATCTCGTTTGCCTACGGGATTTTTCATGCCGCAGGGCCCGGCCACGGCAAGGCGGTGATCTCGTCCTACATGGTTGCCAACCGCGAGACCGCGCGGCGCGGCATCGTGCTGTCGTTCGCCTCGGCGCTGATGCAGTCGCTGGTCGCCGTTGCCATCGTCGGGATCTGCGCCTGGCTGCTCAATGCGACGGCGAAGACGATGTGCGGGGCGGAGAAGGCGATCGAGATCGCCAGCTACGCGCTGATCGCAGCCTTCGGCGCCCGGCTGGTCTGGGTCAAGGGCGGTGGCTTCCTCCGCGCGCTGCAGGTGCCGCGTCCGGCGCTGGCGATGGCCGGTGCGCAGCAGCACGGTCACGATCACCATGATCACGCCCATCACGATCACGCCCATCACGACCATGGCCACCACCGCCATGCGCATGACGATCACGACCATCATCACGATCATGGCCACGGCCATGACGCGGGCCACGTCCATGACGAGCATTGCGGCCATTCGCATGGACCGACGCCGGCCGAACTTGCCGGTCCCGGCGGCTGGCGGCGCGGCCTCAGTGCGATCCTCACGGTCGGGATCCGGCCTTGCTCGGGCGCGATCCTGGTGCTGGTGTTCGCGCTGGCGCAGGGCCTGTTCTGGGCCGGCGTTGCCGCGACCTTCGTGATGGGGCTCGGTACCGCCATTACGGTGGCGGCGATCGCGCTGGTTGCGGTGTCGGCGCGCGGCGTGGCCGAGCGGCTCAGCGGCGCGCGCGACGGCGGGGGCATGGTGATCATGCGCGGCCTGGAATTCGTAGCCGCCGCGCTTGTGCTGCTGTTCGGCCTCGGCCTGCTGTTCGGTTATGTCGCGGCCGAACGGGCGACGTGTCTTTGAGGTCACCTCGCCCCGCTTGCAGTCTCCTGAGTGAGGGACGCATCCCTGCGAGGGTTCCCTCTCCCCTTGCGGGAGAGGGTAGGGAGAGGGGTGCCGCTTGCTCCGGCGCTTGTTAAGTGCGAGCGCTTGCCAAGTGGTGAGCGAGATGTTGGCTGATGGAGCTTTGCTCGCCCTCGTACATCTCGCCCGGCGCCACCCCTCTCCCCACCCTCTCCCGCAAGGGGAGAGGGAGCCTGACCGGCGTACTCACCTCACGTAAGAACGGAGGCGGGGAGAGAGGCAACTCAGCTCGTCAGATAGCCCCGGATCGCCGGCAGCAGGAAGATCGCGATGTTGATCGCAAAGCCGATGCTCCAGAGGATCGAGCGCAGCGTCGGGCGGTTGCCGATATAGGTGAAGACGTAGGCGATCCGCACGATCAGGAACAGCACCGCGAGCTCGTCGATCAGCCGTAGCGGGCCGACGCGGAATTCGGCGAGCAGCACGGCGAAGGCGAAGAACGGAAAGGCCTCGAGGCCGTTCTGGTGGGCGCCGAGCGCGCGCGAGCGGATCGGGTCGTCGTAGAAATCGGGATCGCGCGGCCTGGAATTATCGAAACCGCGGATGCCGGCCCATTTCACCGACACGATCGTCAGCAGTGAGAGCAGCAGCGTCCCGAAGACGCACCATTCGGCGATCGTCATGGTTCCTCCCCATTCACGGAGCGGAACGTAGCCAACCGGCGCTTGGCTTGACAAGGTTGGAGCAACGCGCGAAGCCCAAAGCCCCCAAGCGAAGGACCAGGCGCAAGGCCATCATGAGCACGGTGATCCCCTTCGAGAGCGCGAAGCCGGCTGCGGCGCCGAAGCCGGAGCGCGTCGGCGTGCTGCTGGTCAATCTCGGCACGCCGGATACGGCTGATGCCGCGGGCGTGCGGGTTTATCTCAAAGAATTCCTGTCCGATCCGCGGGTGATCGAGGATCAGGGCCTCGTCTGGAAGCTGATCCTCAACGGCATCATCCTGCGCGTCCGCCCGGCCCGCAAGGCACGCGACTATCTGAAGATCTGGAACACCGAGAAGAACGAGTCGCCGCTGAAGACCATCACGCGCTCGCAGGCCGACAAGCTGGCGGAGGCGATTGCCGATCACGACCATGTCGTGGTCGATTGGGCGATGCGCTACGGCAATCCGTCGATCAAGGAGCGCATCGAAGCGCTGGCGGCGCAGGGCTGCGGCCGGCTGCTGCTGGTGTCGCTCTATCCGCAATATTCCGCGGCCACGTCGGCGACCGTTTGCGACGAAGCGTTTCGCGTGCTGGCCGGCATGCGCGCGCAGCCGATCCTGCGGGTGACGCCGCCGTATTACGACGATCCCGATTACATCGAGGCGCTCGCGGTCTCGATCAATGCGCATCTTGCGACGCTGCCGTTCCAGCCCGAGGTCATCCTCGCCTCGTTCCACGGCATGCCGAAGGAGTACGTCGACAAGGGCGATCCCTATCAGTTGCAGTGCATTGCCACGACCAACGCACTGCGCAAGCGGCTCGGGCTCGATGCCTCGCGGTTGCTTCTCACCTTTCAGTCGCGTTTCGGCAATGCCGAGTGGCTACAGCCCTATACTGACAAGACCGTCGAGAAGCTGGCCAAGGGCGGCGTGCGGCGAATGGCCGTGGTCACGCCCGGCTTCTCCGCCGATTGCCTGGAGACGCTGGAGGAGATCGCGCAGGAGAATGCCGAAATCTTCCGGCATAATGGCGGCGAGCAGTTCGCGGCGATCCCCTGCCTCAACGACAGCGACGGCGGCATGGACGTGATCCGCCAGCTCGTGCTGCGCGAGCTTCAGGGCTGGATCTAATAAGGCTGGAGCTGATTGTTAACGATCGGTGACACCGGACGCAGCCATTCATTTGCATCTGGTAGTCTCGCAGCAGCTTCCTATGTGCTAGGGAAAACAACAGCCGGCTGAACCGGCGAAGCGGTCCTGCCGACCAATGCACGACCGTGCCTGGAGGACTTTATGACTGGCTTCGACATTTTCGCGATTGCGTTTGTTCTTCTCGTCATCGTTACGCTGTTCGCCGGGATCAAGACCGTTCCGCAGGGCTTTGACTGGACCATCGAGCGGTTCGGCAAATACACCCGCACGCTGTCGCCCGGCCTCAATCTGATCGTGCCGTATTTCGATCGCATCGGGCGCAAGATCAACATGATGGAGCAGGTGATCAACATCCCCGAGCAGGAGGTGATCACCAAGGACAACGCCACCGTGACGGTGGACGGCGTCGCGTTCTACCAGGTGTTCGATGCGGCGAAGGCGAGCTACGAGGTCGCCAACCTCAACCAGGCGATCACGGTCCTGACCATGACCAACATCCGCTCGGTGATGGGCTCGATGGATCTCGACCAGGTGCTGTCGCATCGCGACGAGATCAACGAGCGGCTGCTGCGCGTGGTCGATGCCGCGGTGTCGCCGTGGGGCGTCAAGGTCAACCGCATCGAGATCAAGGACATCGTGCCGCCGGCCGACCTCGTCGAGGCGATGGGCCGGCAGATGAAGGCCGAGCGCGTCAAGCGCGCCGACATTTTGCAGGCGGAGGGCCAGCGGCAGTCCGAGATCCTGCGTGCCGAGGGCGCCAAGCAGGGCCAGATACTGCAAGCGGAGGGCCGCCGCGAGGCCGCCTTCCGCGACGCCGAGGCGCGCGAGCGGCTTGCGGAAGCCGAAGCCAAGGCGACCCAGATGGTGTCGGAATCGATTGCCAAGGGCGACGTCGCGGCGCTGAACTATTTCATCGCCGACAAATACATCAAGGCGTTCGGCCAGCTCGCTGAGTCGCCGAACCAGAAGGTGCTGATGCTGCCGATCGAAACCTCGAGCGTGCTGGGCTCGCTGGCCGGCATCGGCGAGATCGCCCGCGCCACCTTCGGCGAGAGCGCGGCGTCGGCCAGCGCAGCGGCGCGGCGCGGCGGCTCGGTGCCGCCGGCTGGTCCGACGCCGCCACCGCCGGTGCCGCCGCAGCGGTAAGGGCGTGACAAAGAATCTTGCGGCAGACTCACTTCACCTCTCCCCTTGTGGGAGAGGTCGGATCGCATCGAAGATGCGATCCGGGTGAGGGGTCTCTCTCCGCAGAGGGACTGCTACCCCTCACCCCAACCCCTCTCCCAGTCGAAGTCGGATATATCCGACTTCGACAATTGCAGGAGGGCCAACTCGGGTAAACCCGAGTAGGCTGGGAGAGGCGCTTTTGACTGTTGAGAGGTCGTCATGGCCGAGATGTTTTCGACGTTGGGTACCTGGAACTGGCTGATCTTCGGCTTCATCCTGATGGCGCTGGAGCTCGCAGCGCCCGGGGTGTTCCTGTTCTGGCTCGGGCTCGCGGCGCTCGTGGTCGGCCTGCTGTCGTTCGTGTTCACGCCGTCCTGGCAGATGCAGCTGTTGATGTTCGCGGTGTTCGCCGCGCTGGCGGTGCCGGCCTGGCGGCATTTTGCCAAGGGCGCGACCGCGGCGAGCAAGACCAATCCGTTCCTCAACCGCCGCAACGAAGCCCTGGTCGGCCGCGAGTTCACGCTGGAGAAACCGATCATCGACGGCTCCGGCACGGTGCGGATCGACGACACAGTCTGGCGCGTCGCCGGCCCCGATGCGCCGGCTGGCAGCCGGGTCAAGGTCATCCGCGCCGACGGCGCCAGCCTGACGGTGGCCGCGGTCTAGCTGCCAGCGTGCTTGCTCCAGCGCTCAGCGAAGCGATTGAGCGGCGTGAAGGTCTGGAATAGCTCGCGGCCGAGCGCGGTGAGGCTGTAACCATCATCCGTCAGCTCGACGAACCTGGCCTCGCGCAATTCGGTCAATCGCGTCTGCAGGATCGTCGGTGACGCCTCGTCGCAGGCGGTGCGCAGCGCGCGCGAGGTCAGTGCGCCTTCGCGCAGCTCCCAGACGATGCGCAAGGTCCAGCGCCGGCCCAGCAGATCCAGCAGCGCCATGATCGGGCGGCCGCTCCGCGAGCCGCGGACGCCGGGTCTTGTCGCTGGAACCTGCTTCGGCATGTCGCCCATCCCCTTCGAATCTCTCTTGCGTCGCTCGCTACAGATATTGTAGCGTTGCGCTACATTAAATGTAGCAATGGGATCAGCCCATGTCACGCATCGCGCCGCTCGATCCGCCCTATGCGGCGGACGTTCAACAGCATTTCGACCGCATCATGCGCGGCAAGCCGCCGCTGCTGCTGTTCCGCATGATGGCCGGTCATCCACGCGCCTGGGAGAAGTTTCGCGGCGGCGGCCTGCTCGACCGCGGGCCGCTGCCGTTGCGGGAACGGGAGATCGTGATCGACCGCACCTGCGCGCTCAATGAATGCGAATATGAATGGGGCGTGCACGTCACCGCGTTCGGCGCCGCGGCCGGATTGTCGGAGCAGCAGGTCCACGCCACCGTGCATGGTGCGGCCGATGCCGGCTGCTGGTCGCCGGCCGAGCAGGCGTTGATCGCGGCGGTCGACGCGCTGCATGCGCGCGCGACGTTGAGCGAGCAGGAATATGCCGCGCTGTCGGCGCACTACGACGACGATCAGGTGCTGGAGATCATCCTGTTGTGCGGCTTCTACCGCACCGTCTCCTACCTCGCCAACGCGCTGGCCCTGCCGCTGGAGGCGACCGCGGCGCGGTTTCCGGCGCAGCCACAGTCATTCCGGGGCGATGCATAGCATCGAACCCGGAATCTCGAGATTCCGGGTTCACGCTTCGCGTGCCCCGGAATGACGGAGCGAAATTACGCCACGCCAGCGCGCAGCAGATCGTGCAGATGGATGATGCCGACCGGTTTCTTCGCATCGGTCACGATCAGCGTCGTGATCTTCGAGGCGTTGAGCAATTCCAGCGCTTCGCCGGCGAGCGTGTCGCGGCTGATCGTCTTCGGCGTTCTGGTCATGACCTCGTCGACCGACAGCGTCAGCAGGTCCGGGCGCATCTGCCGGCGCAAATCGCCGTCGGTGACGATGCCGGCGAGATGGCCGTGGCTGTCGACGATGCCGACGCAGCCGAAGCCCTTGGACGTCATCTCGACCAGCGCATCCGACATCTTGGTGCCGAGCGGCTTCAACGGCAGCGCCTCGCCGCTGTGCATCAGGTCGCGGGCATATTTCAGCAGCGCGCCGAGCTTGCCGCCCGGATGCAGCACACTGAAATCAGTCGAAGTGAACCCGCGGCCCTCGAGCAGCGCGATCGCCAAGGCATCGCCGAGCGCCAGCATCATCAGCGAGGAGGTGGTCGGCGCCAGATTGTGCGGGCAGGCCTCGCGGGCCTTCGGCAGCGTCAGCTGCACGTCGGCGGCCTTGCTCAGCGTCGAGTCCTTGTCGGCGGTCATCGCGATCAGCGGAATGCCGAAGCGCGCCGCATAGGCGATCAGATTGCGCATCTCCGGCTGCTCGCCGGACCATGACAGCGCGAGGATCACGTCCTCGGCGGTGATCATGCCGAGGTCACCGTGGCTCGCTTCGGCCGCGTGCACGAAGAACGCCGGCGTGCCGGTCGAGGCGAAGGTCGCGGCGATCTTGCGGCCGATATGGCCCGACTTGCCGAGCCCGGTCACGATCAGCCGTCCCTTGGCCTTGCAGATCAGCTCGGCCGCCGCGGTGAACGGCGCGCCGAGGTCGGACTTGAGTGCCGCGGAGATTGCCGCGACGCCGCTCGCCTCGGCATCGAGGGTGCGGAGCGCCGACTGAACGGCGCCATCATCAGGGCCGGATGATTTGGTCATCAGCGGTTTCGGTTTGGCCATTTCGGATTCCAGGGGAGGGGTTTTGCACCCGGGCGTCTCCCTTAGCACGTTCGATTCCGCGATGCGACGCGCGGCGGCGGATCCTCAACGGCTCATTAACCATAATTGTTTTAACTCCATTAACGACGTTTTTCGCCGCCCGGCGGGATGCGTACGTCAAGTGCATGAATTCGTTGGGGTATTTCCATCGTGTGGCGGCGGCCAGCAAGCGGCCCAAATCGGCGCGGACGCCTCGTTCGCGTGGTTTTGCCATGCGTTGGGCTGACTGCGGCGACCGGGCTCGCCAACGCCCAGACCGTGACGCCGGATCTGTTCAGCCCGAACCGGCAGAGCCAGGTGATCACGCAGGATTCGCCGCTGCGCCGGACCACGGCCGACGCGATGGATCCGCTCAACGGCCTGAAGCTGCCGGACGCCGATCCCAGCCGGCGTGCCTCGTCGTCCGCAACACCATCGGAGCGCGTCGGACAGATCCCGACCTACGGTCTTCCGGCCGCCAACGGCGCTTCGACATCAGGCTATGACTCGCTCAACCGGAAGCGCCTGAAGCCGAAATATTATCCGGGCCAGGCCAAGCCGAAGCCGCCGCCGGGACCCGGCTCGCCGGTGCCCACAGCGCCGCCGTTGACTGCGGCCGGGCAGTTGCGGCTGTCGATCCCGCCGTCGGAGACCGCCAGCAAGCCGCCGGTGCCGCCGGCGATGGCCGGCACCATCGTCGGCCAGCCGCCGCGCAGGCGGCTCAAGATCGACGACGATCCGTTCGGCGCGGTCGGCGACTACGCCGGCTCGTTCATGGTCAAGACTGCGGTCGAGGTGATGGCCGGCTACGACACCAATCCGGGCCGCCTGTATCAGCCGCAGGGCAAGGCGTTCTACATGGTCGCGCCGGAATTCGTCGCGATGTCGGACTGGGAGCGCCACGCCGTCGTCGCCGATCTGCGCGGCTCCTTTACCGGCTACGGCTCCCAGCTGACGCCGATTGACGGCACGCCGCTGTCGGCGCCGCTCGACGTCGATCGTCCGAGCTTCACCGGCCATATCGACGGCCGTCTCGATGTCTCGAGGGACACGCATCTCACGGCGCAGGCCCGCCTGCTGGTCTCGACCGACAATCCCGGCAGCCCGAACGTGCAGGCCGGCCTCGCCAAATATCCGCTCTACTCTACGGTCGGCGGCACCTTCGGCATCGACCAGCATTTCAACCGCATGCAGGTCTCGCTCGGCGCCACCGTCGACCGCACCGATTATCAATGGTCGAAGCTCACTGACGGCACCTCGTCGTCGAACGACGACCGCAACTTCATCCAATATGGCGGCATCGGCCGCGTCAGCTATGAGCTCAATCCGGCCGTGAAGCCGTTCGTCGAGGTGCAGGGCGACAGCCGCGTCCACGATCTCTATCTCGACCGCGCCGGCTACGCGCGCGATTCATCGGGCGGTTATGTCAAGGCCGGTACCTCGTTCGAGTTCACGCGGCTGCTGTTCGGCGAGGTCTCGATCGGCTACGCGATGCGCGACTACGCCGACACAAGGCTCAACCGGCTCGAGGGCTTGCTCACCACGGCCTCGCTGACCTGGACCGCGACGCCGCTGACCACGGCCAAATTCTATTCCGACACCCAGCTCGGCGAGACCACGCTGCCCGGCACCTCCGGCGTGCTGTCGCGCACCTACACCATCGAGGTCGACCACGACTTCCGCCGCTGGCTGACCGGCATCGGCAAGTTCACCTACGGCACGCTCGAGTACCAGGGCGACAACCGCAACGACACGATCTACTCGGTGTCGGCCGACCTGATCTACAAGATGACCCGCAGCCTCTGGATCAAAGGCACCGTGCGCCGCGACTGGCTGGATTCGAATTTGGCCGGACAGAGCTCGGCATCGACGGTGGTGATGCTCGGCGTGCGCGTGCAGAACTAGGCTAGCGGTGAGGATGCTTCGGTCGCACCACGAGTGAAGTGTCATGCCCCGCGCAGGCGGGGCATCCAGTACGCCGAGGCCTATCGGCTCAATCTCTGATGTCTCTGGAATACTGGATCGCCCGCTTTCGCGGGCGATGACAGTCAGTGTGTGGATGTGGCTTGCCGCAGCGGCCGGGGCACTTACCCCGGCAGGTCGGTCTTCCCCATCAGGAAGCTGTCGATCGAGCGCGCGCACTGGCGGCCTTCGCGGATCGCCCAGACCACGAGCGACTGGCCGCGGCGCATGTCGCCGGCCGAGAAGATCTTGGCGCGCGAGGTCTGGTAGTCGTGCAGAGACGCACGGACGTTGCCGCGCTGGTCGAGCTCGACGCCCAGCGTCTTCAGCAGGCCCTCGTGCACCGGATGCACGAAGCCCATAGCCAGCAGCACCAGCTCGGCGTCGAGCGTGAACTCGGTGCCGGGCAGCGGCTTGAACTTGTCGTCGACCTTGACGCAATGCAGTTTTGTCACTTTGCCGTCGACGCCTTCGAACCTCTGCGTCAGCACGGCGTATTCGCGCACGGCGCCCTCGGCCTGGCTCGACGAGGTCCGCATCTTCAGCGGCCAGTTCGGCCAGGTCACGCCCTTGTTCTCGTGCTCGGGCGGCGCCGGCATAATCTCGAGCTGGGTCACCGACTTGGCGCCCTGACGGAACGAGGTGCCGATGCAGTCCGAACCGGTGTCGCCGCCGCCGATCACGACGACATGCTTGCCGCCGGCGAGGATGTCGGCGGTGCCGTTCAGCGGCTCGCCGGAGACGCGGCGGTTCTGCTGCGGCAGGAAGTCCATCGCGAAGTGGATGCCGGTGAGATCGCGGCCCGGGATCGGCAGGTCGCGCGGGGCTTCCGCGCCGCCGGTCAGCGCCACCGCGTCATATTGCTTGGCGAGCTCCTGCGGATCGATCGCGCCCGGGGTGCTTCCACCAACGGCCTTGCCGTAGTGGAAGGTGACGCCCTCGGCTTCCATCTGCTGAACGCGGCGGTTGATGATGCCCTTCTCCATCTTGAAGTCGGGAATGCCGTAGCGCAGCAGGCCGCCGGCCTTGGCGAACTTCTCGTAGACATGCACTTCGTGGCCGGCGCGCGCGAGCTGCTGCGCGGCAGCGAGGCCCGCGGGGCCCGAGCCGATCACGGCGACCTTCTTGCCGGTCTTCTCGGCGGCGATCTCCGGCTTCAGCCAGCCATTGTCCCAGGCGCGGTCGACGATCGCGCATTCGATGGTCTTGATGGTGACCGGGTTGTCGTCGATGTTCAGCGTGCAGGACGCCTCGCACGGCGCCGGACAGATCCGGCCGGTGAATTCGGGGAAATTGTTGGTCGAGTGCAGGTTGCGCGAGGCCTCTTCCCAGTTGCCCTGATAGACGAGGTCGTTGAAATCGGGGATCTGGTTGTTGACCGGGCAGCCCGGCGTGCCCGGCTGGACCGAGCCGGTGCCGTGGCAATAAGGGATGCCGCAATTCATGCAGCGCGCGGCCTGGTCGCGCGTGTCCTTCTCGCTCAGGGGAATGACGAACTCGTTGAAGTTCTTGAGCCGATCGGCGACCGGCTCGTACTTGCGGTCATGCCGCTCGATCTCGAGAAAACCTGTGATCTTACCCATTGAAACCCGATGCCCCTGCATCTCAGTTGTTCCGTCATTCCGGGTTGCGCCGCATGGCGCAGACCCGAAGTCTCGAAGTGGCTTTTGCGCAATTCCGGGTTCGCGCCTGGCGCGCCCCGGAATCACGCGTGGTCGTGACTTACGCGCCGATCGCGATTTTCGGCTCGGCGTCGGCGTTGGCCTTCATTTCCTTCAGCGCGCGGCGGTACTCCACCGGCATCACCTTGCGGAATTTCGGCAGCCAGGCCTTCCAGTTGGCGAGGATCTCCGCCGCCTTCTTCGAGCCGGTCAGCTTGGCGTGACGCGTGATCAGGACATGCAGCCGCTCCACGTCGGAGTCGAGCAGGTTCTGGAACACGTCGACCCGGCCATGCGCCTCGAGATCGCCGGAGTGATGGTAGGTGTCGGCGTTGATCATCTCCTCCGACAGCACCGGCTCGAGCTCGACCATCGAGAGGTTGCAGAGCTTGTCGAAGTCACCGGTCTCGTCCAGCACATAGGCGATGCCGCCGGACATGCCGGCCGCGAAGTTGCGCCCGGTCTTGCCGAGCACCACCACGATGCCGCCGGTCATGTATTCGCAGCAATGGTCGCCGGCGCCTTCGACGACCGCGACCGCGCCGGAGTTGCGCACCGCGAAGCGCTCGCCGGCGATGCCGCGGAAGTAGCACTCGCCCGCGATCGCGCCGTACATCACGGTGTTACCGACGATGATCGACTCTTCCGGCACGATGCCGGAGATCTTCGGCGGCTTGACGATGATGCAGCCGCCCGAGAGGCCCTTGCCGACATAGTCGTTGCCTTCACCCTCGAGCTCGAAGGTGACACCCTTGGCGAGCCAGGCACCGAACGCCTGTCCCGCCGTGCCCTTCAGGCCGACATGAATGGTGTCGAGCGGCAGGCCGGCATGGCCGTAGATCTTGGCCACCGCGCCCGACAGCATCGCGCCGGCGGAACGGTCGGTGTTGTTGATCTCTTCCTCGATCTTGACCGGCGCGCCGCGGTCGAGCGCGGCCTGCGCCTGCTCGATCAGCCGGCGGTCGAGCACGGCTTCCAGATGGTGGTTCTGGCTCTCCGAGTGATAGATGGTCTGGCCCTTCTCCTCCTTCTGCCGCACGAACAGCTTGGAGAAATCGAGGCCCTTGGCCTTCCAGTGCGAGACCAGCGCGGTCTGGTCCAGCATCTGGACCTGGCCGACCATGTCGTCGAACTTCTTGTAGCCGAGCTGCGCCATGATCTCGCGGACTTCCTCGGCGACGAAGAAGAAGTAGTTGATGACGTGCTCGGGCTGGCCGGTGAAGCGCTTGCGCAGGATCGGATCCTGGGTCGCGACGCCGACCGGGCAGGTGTTGAGGTGGCACTTGCGCATCATGATGCAGCCCGCCGCGATCAAGGGCGCGGTGGCGAAGCCGAACTCGTCGGCGCCGAGCAGCGCGCCGATCACGACGTCACGGCCGGTGCGGAAGCCGCCGTCGACCTGCACGGCGATGCGGCTGCGCAGCCGCTGACGCACCAGCGTCTGATGGGTTTCGGCAAGACCGATCTCCCACGGCGAGCCGGCATGCTTGATCGAGGTCAGCGGCGAGGCACCGGTGCCGCCCTCGAAGCCCGCGATGGTGACATGGTCGGCGCGCGCCTTGGCGACGCCGGCGGCAACCGTGCCGACGCCGACCTCGGACACCAGCTTGACCGAGACCTGGCCGTCGGGATTGACGTTCTTGAGGTCGTAGATCAGCTGGGCGAGGTCTTCGATCGAGTAGATGTCGTGATGCGGCGGCGGCGAGATCAGGCCGACGCCCGGCGTCGAGTGCCGCACGCGGGCGATGGTCGCGTCGACCTTGTGGCCGGGCAACTGGCCGCCTTCGCCGGGCTTGGCACCCTGCGCCATCTTGATCTGCATCATGTCGGAGTTGACGAGGTATTCCGTCGTCACGCCGAATCGGCCCGAGGCGACCTGCTTGATCGCCGAGCGCATGCTGTCGCCGTTCGGCATCGGCTTGAAGCGGTCGGACTCCTCGCCGCCTTCGCCGGTGTTCGACTTGCCGCCGATCCGGTTCATCGCGATCGCGAGCGTGGTGTGCGCCTCGCGCGAGATCGAGCCGAACGACATCGCGCCGGTCGAGAACCGCTTGACGATGTCCTTGGCCGGCTCGACGTCCTCGAGCTTGACCGGCTTGCGCTTGTCGTCCTCGGCGCCCTTGATCCGGAACAGGCCGCGCAGCGTCAACAGACGCTCGGACTGCTCGTTGAGGATCTTGGCGAATGCCCGGTAGCGCTCCTGCGAGTTGCCGCGCACGGCATGCTGCAGGGTCGAGACCGATTCCGCGGTCCAGGCATGGTCCTCGCCGCGGGTGCGGTAGGCATATTCGCCGCCGACATCGAGCGCGCTCTTGTAGATCTGGCCGTCGCCGAACGCGTCGGTGTGGCGCCGTACGGTCTCCTCGGCGATCTCGCCGAGGCCTACGCCCTCGATGCGGGTGTGCGTGCCGGCGAAATACTTGGCGACGAAGTCCGCCTTGAGGCCGACCGCGTCGAAGATCTGCGCGCCGCAATAGGACTGGTAGGTCGAGATGCCCATCTTGGACATCACCTTGAGCAGGCCCTTGCCGATCGACTTGATGTAGCGCTTGACGATCTCGTAGTCGTCGAGCGCGCCGGGCAGCCGGTCCTTCATCGCGAGGATGGTTTCGAACGCAAGATAGGGGTTGATCGCTTCGGCGCCGTAGCCGGCGAGGCAGGCGAAGTGATGCACTTCGCGCGGCTCACCGGATTCGACCACGAGGCCGACCGAGGTGCGCAGGCCGGTGCGGATCAGGTGATGATGCACGGCGGCGCAGGCGAGCAGCGACGGGATCGGGATCCGGTCAGTGCCGGTCATGCGGTCCGACAGGATGATGATGTTGATGCCCTCGCGCACCGCGCCTTCGGCGCGCGCGCAGAGCTCGTCGAGCACCTGCTCCATGCCCGCCGCGCCGAAGCCGGCGTGGAAGGTGGTGTCGAGCGTGCGCGACTTGAAGTGGGTCTCGGCGACGTCGGAGATCGAGCGGATCTTTTCGAGGTCGGTATCGGTCAGGATCGGCTGCCGCACTTCGAGGCGCTGGGTCGAGGCGACGCCCTGCAGGTCGAACAGGTTCGGCCGCGGCCCGATGATCGAGACGAGGCTCATGACGATTTCCTCGCGGATCGGATCGATCGGCGGGTTGGTCACCTGCGCGAAGTTCTGCTTGAAGTAGGTGAACAGCTGCTTCGGCTTGTCCGACAGCGCCGAGATCGGCGTGTCGTTGCCCATCGAGCCGGCGGCTTCCTCGCCGATGGCCGCCATCGGCGTCATCAGGATGTTGATGTCTTCCTGGCTGTAGCCGAACGCCTGCTGGCGATCGAGCAGCGGCAGGTTGGAGCGCACGCCCTTGGCCGGCGCGTCCGGCAGCTCCTCGAGCTGGATCTGGGTGCGATGCAGCCAGTCGGCGTAGGGATGGCTCTTGGCGAGGTCGGCCTTGATTTCATCGTCGGGAATCAGGCGGCCCTGCTCGAGGTCGACGAGCAGCATCTTGCCGGGCTGCAGCCGCCACTTGGTGACGATCTGGTCCTCCGGAATCTTCAAGACGCCCATTTCGGACGCCATCACGATGCGGTCGTCCTTGGTGACGAGATAGCGTGCCGGGCGCAGGCCGTTGCGATCGAGCGTCGCGCCGATCTTGCGGCCGTCGGTGAAGGCGATCGCGGCCGGGCCGTCCCACGGCTCCATCAGCGCGGCGTGATATTCGTAGAAGGCGCGGCGCTGTTCATCCATCAGCGGATTGCCGGCCCACGCTTCCGGAATCATCATCATCACGGCGTGCGGCAGCGAGTAACCGCCCTGCACCAGGAATTCGAGCGCGTTGTCGAAGCAGGCGGTGTCGCTCTGGCCTTCATAGGAGATCGGCCACAGCCGGCTGATGTCCTTGCCGTAGAGCTCGGAATGCACGGAGGCCTGCCGCGCCGCCATCCAGTTGACGTTGCCGCGCAGCGTGTTGATTTCGCCGTTATGGGCGATCATCCGGTAGGGATGCGCCAGCGACCAGGTCGGGAAGGTGTTGGTCGAGAAGCGCTGATGCACCAGCGCCAGCGCGCTATCGAAATCGGCTTCGTGCAGATCGGGATAGTACTTGCCGAGCTGGTCGGCGAGGAACATGCCCTTGTAGATCACGGTGCGGCACGAGAACGAGCACGGATAGTAGCCCGCCATGCCGCGGTCGCGGCGCTGATAGATCGCCTGCGAGATCGACTTGCGCAGGATGTAGAGCCGGCGCTCGAAATCGTCCTCGTTCTTGGCCGCACCATTGCGGCCGATGAAGACCTGCATGTGGTAGGGCTCGGTCGGCTTCACGGTGACGCCAAGCGAGGAATTGTCACTGGGCACGTCGCGCCAGCCGAGCAGCTTGAAGCCCTCGTTCTTGATCTCGTCGGCGATGATGCTCTTGATCACGTTCCGCCACGCGGCATCGCGCGGCATGAACAGCGCGCCGATGGCGTATTCGCCGGGCTGCGGCAGCTTGAAGCCGAGCTCGGAGGTCTTGCGCGCGAAGAAGGTGTGCGGGATCTGCACCAGGATGCCGGCGCCGTCACCTGCGCGCGGATCGGCGCCGACGGCGCCGCGATGCTCGAGGTTGCACAGGATGCTCAGCGCGTCGGAGACGATCTGATGCGACTTCTGGCCCTTGATGTTGGCGATGAAGCCGACGCCGCAGGAGTCCTTCTCCAGGCTCGGATCAAACAGGCCTTCGGCTTCAGGACGCCATGTATGCAGCTCACGCGCGGGTTCGGCGGCTTTCGAGTCCGCGGTCGCCGACAGCGCACCTGCCACGATGATTTCGCGCTCGAATTCCGACCCGCTCATGTGTCCTCTCCCTTTCGTAAGGGGCCTCACCGTATTTGGCGCACCTTGGACGTTGCGGCACCCACCGGGCCACCGCTCGTCCGCCGCGAGCCGCATTTTCCTAGATTCAGGCGACGGGCGTTTCAACGTCCCCTAGGGGACGGCCCTGCCTGCAGCATTCTCGGAGCCCGGGGCGGCGAGGTCCTCCTTACGAAGGGTCTCGTTGCAATCCCCATGCCGGGATGGCCTCGAAATTGAGACAGCCTTACTGTCCTAACCTCGACCTTGCCAAATTTTTGTCTATCACACAAGCGCGAGGAAGTCCTCGCCCGCATGCTTGGAATGAACGGCTCGGCCGGCTCGCCGCGCCCCCGATTCGAAGCAAACACGCCGTGATCTGGCCCAAGGAGCGACCAAGGACCGCCGAATTTCAAACTGAAATTTTGCTCCCGGGCAAGCCTCCAAGAGAGCGGGAAGCTCCTTAGGGCGGGGCAGACAGGAGTTACGGCGATGAAGTTGTTCACAGGTTCGGTTGCAGCCGCCGCCCTCGCGCTCAGCGCAGTCTCGGCCGAGGCGCAGCTCGCGACGTCCGCCCGGATCGGCAGCCCGGCTTTCGTCAGGGTCTCCGACATGGATGGGCCTTTGGACGGGCCCTACGCCGCCATGCCCGAAGTTCCGCCGCCGCCGCGCTTTGGCCGCGTCCCGAGCCTGCTGCCGCCGGTCGAGATCTACACCGTGCTGCGCGAGAACGGCTATCTGCCGCTCGGCGCCCCGCAGCAGCGCGGCTTCGTCTACACGATCTCGGTAATCGACCAGGGCGGCGACGACGGCCGGCTGGTGATCGACGCCCGCGACGGGCACATCATCCGCTTCACCCCGGCCAACCGGCTCGGCGACAATTACGAGGAGGAGATGAGCGCGACCTACGGCCCGGTCGGTCCGATGCCGCGGGCGATCCAGGCCCGCGTGCCGCGGCCGCCGCTCCCGATCCCCCATGTCGCGAGCCGTGTGCCGGTGCCGAAGCGCAGCCCGCTCAACGCCAAGGCGCAGGCTCCCGCTGCTGCTCCGGCGACCCAGGCTCCCGCTCCGGCGGCCCAGGCCGCCGTGCCGCCGACCGCCACGTCGCAGCCAGCGCCCGCCCAGGCAGCCGCACCCGCGCCGGCCGAGCAGGCCGCGGCTGCGCCGAAACCGGCCGAGACCCAGGCAGCCGCGGCGCCGAAGCCTGTCCAGCAAGCCGAAGTTCCGACCGTCGGGCAGGCCGCGCCACCGCCGGCGGCACCCGCGCCCGCGATCCTGCCGACCCAGGAAATGCCCAAGGTGCAGGGGCTGGAATAGCGGCAACCGGCAACAAAAAAACGCCCCGGTTTCCCGGGGCGTTTTCGCGTTCAGCCAATATCTGCTGACGCGGGGGGCATTCCTTAGGCCGCGACCTTCGCCGAGCCGTCGACGACCTGCGGGGCCTTCTCGCCGCCGCCGATCGGAATGTTGCGGGGCTTCTTGGCCTCGGGAATCTCGCGGACGAGATCGACGTGGAGCAGGCCGTTCTCGAGCGAAGCGTTCTTCACCTGCACGAAGTCGGCAAGCTGGAAGACGCGCTCGAACGCGCGGGAGGCGATACCGCGATAGAGCACTTCCGAACCGTTGCCGGAGTTCTCGTTGGCGGATTTCTCGCCCTTGATCGTCAGCGTGTTCTCCTTCGCGACGATCGAAAGCTCGGCCTGCGAGAAGCCTGAGACCGCGACGCTGATCCGGTAAGCGTTCTCGCCGGTGCGCTCGATGTTGTAGGGGGGATAGCCGGGGCTGCCGTCCGAGGTCACCTGATCGAGCAGGTTGAAGAGGCGGTCGAAGCCGACGGTGGAACGATAGAACGGAGTGAGGTCGTAGCTACGCATAGGGTAGTCCTCCAATGAGCGACTGTTTCAGTTACCCGCCCGCCATCGGGCCGGGCTTAGATGTGTGCAGCCTCATGTTCCGGTTCCGAAACACTGGTAGCGGCCTGCACTGAGGTGATATGGGAGGGGTCACGTCGCGTTCAAGAGGCGGAAACCGCGTCGCTTTTTTTGGCGCAGGCGTCCTTGATCTCCACCCTGTCTCACCACGCCGGTCTCCCGCATGACGCTCGTCTCGATTCCCGCCAATCCGGTCCCGGAGGACGTGGTCAGCGGCACCATCAAGACTCCAGACGGAGCTGAGCTGCGCTTTGCGCGCTGGGCTCCGCCGCCCGGCCGCAAGGGCACGGTCTGCGTGTTCGGCGGGCGTGGCGAGATGATCGAGAAATATTTCGAGACCGTGCGTGACCTGCGCGACCGCGGCTTTGCGGTGGCGATGATCGACTGGCGCGGGCAGGGCCATTCGTCGCGGCGGCTACGTGATCCGCGCAAGGGCTATGTACGCGACTTCGCCGACTATGAGACCGACGTCGAGACCTTCGTACAGCAGGTGGTGCTGCCGGATTGCCCGCCGCCCTATTTCGCGTTGGCCCATTCGATGGGCGGCGCGGTCCTGCTGCGGGTCGCACATGCCGGCAAGCGCTGGTTCGACCGCATGGTGCTGTCGGCGCCGATGATCGACCTGCCGCGCAAGCGCGTGTCGTTCTTTCCGAGCGCACTGCTTCGGATCATGCGCTGGACCGGGCAGGGCGGCAACTACGTTCCGGGCGGCGGCAGCGAGCTGGTCGGCCTCGCGCCCTTCATCGGCAATCCCGTGACCAGCGATCCGGTGCGCCACGCCCGCAACGCGGCGATCCTGGAGGAAGACCCGACGCTCGGCATCGCCGCACCGACGATCGCATGGGCCGACACCGCGTTCACCGCGATGCGCACCTTCCGCGGCATGTCGTATCCGTCCGAGATTCGCCAGCCGATCCTGATGTTGGCGGCGAGCAATGACGAGGTGGTGTCGACGGCCGCGATCGAGGAGTTCGCCTATCATTTGCGCGCCGGCTCGCATCTCGTGATCGCCGGCTCCAAGCACGAGATCCTGCAGGAGCAGGACCGCTACCGCGCGCAGTTCTGGGCGGCGTTCGACGCCTTCGTGCCGGGCACGCCGCTGTTCAAGTGAACCATAGCGTTTTCGAGCGAGGTGGACGCCGGCTCGCGTGAAGAAAACGCGTCAAAAAAAGAATCTAGCTCTACAGCAGCGCAACGATGCGGTCGGGAAAGCGCTTTTCCACAAACAGGGTCCTGACCTCGGCGACGCTGAGATAGCGATCCTTGCCTTCGCCCTTGCCCATGATGTCGAGCAGCACCGGCCACTCGCCGAGCATCAAGAGCGGATAGTAGCAGTGCAGCATGGCGTAGGACGGCGGATGCTCGTCCTTGGCGCGCTGGAAGTTCGCGGCCATGAAGGTCTTGATCTCGGAGGCCGATAGCCCGCGTTCGACGCTGCCGTCGGGGGTCTTGTAGTCGCTGCCGAAGGTCGCGAGCCGCGCGATCTCGTCCTCATGCACGACGGCATGCTGGTCGAGGATGCGCGAGCCGGCGCCGTGCTTGTCGAGCGGGCCGTTGCGCAATTCGTCGAGGATCGCGCCCTGCAACAGGCTGCGCATTTGGCTGAACGGGCCGATGCCGTTGGCCATCTGCGCGACCATGAAGATCTTGGCGCCGGCGTTGAGCGCCGGAAGGCCGGTCTTGCCGGTAGCGCGGTCGATGGTTTCGGTCAGCTCTCGCAGCGGCACGATATGGCCGCCGACATAGCCGCCGGCGACCAGTGCACGCAGGAACGGGCAGGGATTGTCAGGGGAGACCTGCGGGGCAGGCACCGCGCTTGCAGCCGTATCGGACATCAAACCACATCCTGAAAAGCTTCAGCTTAAAAAGCATCCATTACCGGTGGATGAATTCGCTCAGGAGTCGACGGCGAATTTCGACGCGGATGCAACCAGAGCGATTTTGCCGAACGGGAGGCCGGCTTTCAAGAGGCCGTCGCGATAATGCGCGATGTCGGCCGGGTTCTTCCAGTGGAAATTGCGCAAGTGACGTTCGACCGTCAGCTTGGGATGGTTGGCGAGCAGCGCCTCGGCTGCCTGCGCGGCCTCCTCAGTGCGGCCGAGCTGGGCGAGCGCCGCGGCGCGCACCGCAAGACCCTGCAAATGGTTCGGGTTGAGGTAGAGCGTTTCGCGCGACCACGACAGCGATGCATCATACTGTCCGAGCAAATAATGGCTGAACGCGTTCAAGGCGCCCCACTGGTAGCGCGGGTCGCTGTTGCCGCGCTGGACCGCCGTCGAGAACAGCTCGACCGCCTGGCGATGGTCGCCGATCACCATGTGGCAGATTCCGAGCACGCCGCGCGCGCCCATGTCGTAGGGGTTGAGCTCGATCGCCCGCTTGATGGCATCCATCGCGGCTTCGTAATGGCCCTGCATCGCGTGCAGATAGGCCAGCAGCGAAAATGCGAACGAGGAGCGCGGATCAAGTCGGACGCTGCTCTCGGCCAGGCTGACCGACGAGGCCCACAATTCGCGCGTGCTCGGAATCCAGCCGAACTGGATGCTCTGGATCTGGATCAGCGCGAGATAGGCGCGCGCGATCGACAGCGCGGGATCGAGCTCGATCGCTTCCTTGAACAGCGCGATCGAGGTTTCGCAATCGTTCTTGGTCTGCTGGTAGTAGTGCGACAGACCCTTCAGGAAGCGATCCCACGCGGTCAGCTCGGAGTTCGGCGAGCGTGCCGGCGCCGATGCTTCGGCGCGGTAGATCTCCTGCGCGACCGCAGCGGAGAGATTTGCGGTGATCTCGTCCTGCATCGCGAACAGGTCGCCCATGTCGCGATCGTAGCGGCCGGTCCACAACTGCTCGCCCTTTTCGGGCGCGATCAGCTCGGCGGTGACGCGGATCTTGTTGCCGGCGCGCCGCACCGAACCCTGGATCAGATAGGTGGCGTCGATCTCGCGCGCGATCAGGCGGGTCGAGACGTTCTTGCCCTTGTAGGCGAAGGTCGAGTTGCGGCTCAGCACGCGATAGAAGGATTGCAGCGACAGCGCGTGGATCAGATCCTCGGTCAGGCCGTCCGAAAAATATTCGTCGGCGCTGCCGCTCAGATTGTCGAATGGCAGCACGCCGACGATCGCGGTCCGGTATTGTCCCGGCAGATGCGGCCCGTCCTCCGGCGCGTGCTCCTGGGTGTCAGTCCCGGCCGGCGCCCAGGTCCAGACATTGACCGGTTCGGCGATGTTCTTGAAGCGATGCGGGCCGGCATCGACCAGGCTGACGGCAAGCCGCCGTCCCGCCTCGGTGCGGGCCTTGTCCGACACCGCGATGCCGCCGGGCGTCGCGACCGTCTCGAGACGGACGGCGATGTTGACGTCGTCGCCGAACACCTCGTCCTCGTCGGCCATCACGTCGCCCATGTGGACGCCCATTCGGAAATGCATGGCGCGGTCGGCCGGCAGATGCTCGTTGCGCTCGGCCATCAGGGTCTGCATCGCGACGGCGGCCTCGATCGCGCCGATGATGCTCGGAAATTCCAGCAGGAAGCCGTCGCCGGTGTTTTTGACGATTCGGCCGCCATGGTTGAGGATGATCGGGTAGATCGCGCTGCGATGGGCCTTGAACGAGGCATGCGTCCCCGCCTCGTCGACCCCCATCATGCGGGAATAGCCGGCGATGTCAGCGCAAAGAATGGCAGCGAGCCGTCTTTCCATGTCTCCTGTGCCCTGGAATGGCCACTTAGCCGAGGTGACCGAATCCGATACTTACAAGACAGGCCGGGTCCGGCGGAAGCTCGGTTTGCGGGCACCTATAATGCATAGTAGCAGGAATTGGCATGCGACCAACGGATCGTACAGCCCGTTTCTCTACTGAATTCGTGTGTCGCTGGGATGGCGCAGGTTGGCTGACCGTCCTTTCCGGTTCGTTACTTACATAGGATAATCTCGCCGAATGCTGGGAATTCACGAACTTTGGCTGTTTGTCCTGTCCGGGCTGCTGCTTAACGTCACGCCGGGGCCGGATACCGCTTATATCATCGGGCGCACGATTCAGCTCGGATGGCGCGGCGGTGCCGCTGCGGCGATCGGTATCAGCTGCGGCTGCCTGGTCCATGTGCTGGGCGCGGCGATCGGGCTGTCGGCGCTCCTGATGGCGTCGTCGACCGCATTCCTGGCCGTCAAGCTGATCGGCGCGGCCTATCTGGTGCTGACCGGCCTGCAGATGCTGCTGGCGCGCGCCAAGCCGATCGCCGAGATCGCGGGGCAGGCCGGCGAGACCTCGATCTCGCGCGTGTTCTGGCAGGGGGCGCTGACCAACATCCTCAACCCCAAGGTGGCGCTGTTCTTCCTGGCGTTCCTGCCGCAATTCGTGGCGGCGGATTCAGCCCACAAGACGCTCGCCTTCCTGGTGCTCGGGCTGATCTTCATCACCGGCGGCACGCTGTGGTGTCTTGGCCTTGCGGCCTTCGCGGCGAAGGCCGCCGGCCGCATCCGGCAATCGACCGGCGTGATCGCGTGGATCAACCGTTCGCTCGGCGCGCTGTTCATCTATCTCGGCGTCCGCGTCGCGATGCTGGAGGCGCGCTAGGCGTCGCCAGAGCGTTTTCGAGCGAAGTGGTTTACCGCTTCGCGTGAAGAAAACGCGTCGAACAAGATTCTAGCCGTGGATCTTGAGCAGCGCGCTGCCGGCAAGATAGATCCCGAGCAGGATCATCGCGATCAGGAACCAGCGGCGGAAGACGTCCGGCTGCATCCGGGTGCGGACCGCCTGGCCGATGAACATGCCGATGAATGACGCCACCATCGCCACCGCGCCGGGCAGCGCAGTCGCCGCGGTCAGCAGCCCCGAGGCCGTGAGGTTGAAGGCGAGCGCCAGGGTCGCGGTGGTGAAGAAGACGCCGAGCGCCTGCACCAATTCGTCCCTTTCCATGCCGATCGCCTGCATGAACGGCATCGAGGGGATGACCTGAACGCCGGTCGCCGCCGAGATCAGCCCGGTGATGACGCCGACGATGCCGCCGATCCATTTCTCATTGCGCCGCGCGACCTTGAAGTTGAACCTGCTGAGGCCGACGATCGCGTAGATCACCAGCAGCACGCCGAGCACGACAGTGCCGTAGGCTGCGTAAGGTCCGGTCAATAGTCCGGCATTGATCCAGATTCCGGCGACGGTGCCGAGCATCAGCGGCCACAGCCGCCTGAGGATGTCGCGCAGATAGGGGCCGACGAAGGTCTGCCAGATATTGGTGACGATCGCCGGCACGATCACGATCGCGATCGCCTGGCCCGGCGCCATCGTGGTCGCGAGCAGCCCCATCGCGACCGTCGGCAGACCGAGGCCGAGCGTGCCCTTGACGAAACCGGCGAGCAGGAAGGCGAACGCGATGAAGATCAGGAGATGGTCGACCATGGCCGGACATTGACCGATCGACGCGATCGGCACAATCTGGAGGTTACGGAGTTAGCCTTCGCGATATCCGAAGGAATGGGGCGGGACACGTCATGCGGTTCGACCTGATCGATTTGCAATTGTTCATCGCGGTGTCCGATGCACGCAGCATCACGCAGGGCGCTGCGCGGGCGAACATGGCGCTAGCCTCGGCCAGCGAGCGAATCAAGGGCCTCGAGGAGGCGCTCGGCGTCGCGCTGCTCAAACGCGGCCGCCGCGGCGTCGAATTGACGGCGGCAGGCGAGAGCCTGCTCGGCCACGCCCGCATCGTGATCCACAATGTCGAGGCGCTGCAGAGCGATCTTGCCGCCTATGCCAGCGGCGTCCGCGCCAACGTGCTGCTGCTCGCCAACACCTCGGGCCTGTCGGAGCATCTGCCGCGGGCGCTTGCGGCCTTCCTGCACGAACATCCCGATATCAGCGTCGATGTCGAGGAGCGCGAGAGCACCGATATCGCGACCGCGATCGCCAGCGGCGCCGCCGATCTCGGTTTCGCAGCGGAGCACGCGCTGCCGGACAGCGTCGAGCGCTTCCTGTTCAGCGAGGACCGCCTGATGCTGGTGGCGCCGCGGCGCAGCGATCTCGGCAACCGCCGCCAGATCGACTTCCAGGAGGTGGTCGGGCGCGATTTCGTCGGCCTCACGGCGACGTCTGCGTTGCAGGTCCATATTTCCCGCCATGCGGCAAAGCTTGGCGCGCGGCTGCGATTCCGCGCCCGCCTGCGCGGCTTCGACGCCATCTGCCAGATGGTCGCCGCCGATGTCGGCGTCGCCGTGATCCCGGAAACCGCGGCGCGCCGCTGTGCGGCGTCGATGGCGATCACGACGATCCGGATCCGCGACGGCTGGGCCAACCGCCGGCTGACGATCTGCGCCCGCAGCTTCAAGGCGCTGCCGCGCGCGGCCAAGCAGCTCGTGGAATATTTGCGGTCTGAAGCGCAGCGCTGACGACACGCTACTTCGTCGTCACCACGCCGGCATCCTGGATCACCTTCGCCCATCGCTTGATGTCGGCGGCGATGAAGTCGCGGAAATGCTCCGGCGTGTCGCCCGCCAGCGTCAGGCCTTGCTCGGCGAGTTTTGCCTTGACCGCCGGATCGGCCATCGCATCGGTCGCGAGTTTGTTCAGTCTTGCGACGATCGCCGGCGGCGTTCCGGCAGGCGCGACCATGCCATACCAGTTCTCGATGATCAGATCGGGCATGCCGACCTCGGTCGTGGTCGGCACGTCGGGCGCGGTCGGGGCGCGTTCGCGGCCGCCGAGCGCGATCGGCCGCAGCGCGCCGGCCTTGATCTGCGGCAGGATCACCGGCAGGTCGAGGAAGGTCATCTGCACCTGCTGACCCAAGAGATCGTTCACCGCCGGCGCCGCGCCGCGATAGGGCACGTGGACGATGTCGATCTTCGCCGTCAGCTTGAACAATTCGCAGGCCAGATGCGGCAGGCTGCCGGGGCCTGAGGAGGCGAAGTTGAGCTTGCCCGGCTGCGCCTTGGCAAGCGCGACCAGTTCGCTCATGTTGTTCGCCGGCACGTTGGTGGCGACGACCAGCATCTCCGGCACGGTCGCGACCAGCGTCACCGGCGCGAGATCCTTCAGCGTGTCGTAGGCGACTTTTTCCATGCTCGGGCTGATCGCCAATGCGCCGGCGCTCGCGATCGCAACCGTGTAGCCGTCGGGCGCGGCCTTCGCGGCCGCGTCGGTGCCGAGCACGCCGCCCTGGCCGGCGCGGTTGTCGACGATGATCGGCTGCTTCACCAGTTCCGACATCTTCTGCCCGATCACCCGCGCGATGATGTCGTTTGGCCCGCCGGGCGGGAACGGGACGATCAGCCGGATCGGCTTGGCCGGGAATTCCTGGGCCGAGGTGGCAACGGGCGCGAGAAGCAGGAGAAGGACTGCCAGCAGCCTGCCGCACATCGTCATGCCGCCCATCCCTGACTTTTCTCGTTGCCGTCAGGATGGGCGCAGATCAGCCGGCCGGCAACTCAAGAAATCAGGCGATGAGAAGCTCAGGCGTTGAGCAGCTTCATCGCAGCTTCATGCACGCGCGGATCGCCGGCTGCGATGATGCGGCCGCCGCCTTGCGCCGGCTTGCCGTCCCAGGTGGTGACGACGCCACCGGCGCCGGTGACGATCGGGATCAGGCCGGCAATATCGTAGGGTTTCAGCTCGGTCTCGATCACGAGGTCGACGTGGCCGGCTGCGAGCATGCAATAAGAGTAGCAGTCGCCGCCGTAGCGCGACAGGCGCACCGCTTGCTCGACGCGGCCGAAGCGGGCGCGGTCATCCGGATTCATCAGTAGCGGGCTCGTGGTGAAGACCGTCGCCTCTTTCAGCGTGGCGCAGCGCCGCACCGAGAGCCGCCGTTCGCCCGACGGCCCGGAATAGTTCGCCGAGCCGTTGTCGCCCAGGAAGCGCTCGCCGATATAGGGCTGGTGCATCATGCCGAATACCGGCGTACCTTTGTGCAGCAGCGCGATCAGCGTGCCCCAGATCGGGAAGCCGGCGATGAAGGACTTCGTGCCGTCGATCGGGTCGAGCACCCAGACATAGTCGGCGTCCTGCCGCTCATTGCCGAACTCCTCGCCGACGATGCCGTGCTGGGGGAAGTTTGCCTTGATCAGCCGCCGCATCACCGCCTCGGCGGCCCGGTCGGCCTCGGTGACCGGATCGAAATCGTTCGAGCTCTTGTTGTCGACCGAGAGCGAGGTGCGGAAGAAGGGCAGGATGGTTTCGCCGGATGCGGTCGCGAGGCGGCCGATGAAGGCGGTAAAGTCGATGACCGTCACGGCATGTCCCCGAAATGCGCAAACGACGCGGAAAGCATCGAATGTGCTCTTGCCTAGAGCCTTTTCCGTTCCGATGAAACCGGAACGGGGCTCTAGATTCTTGTCTGACGCGTTTTCTTTGCGCGAACCGGTATCCACTTCGCTCGAAAACGCTCTAGCTCAATCCAATGCGGCGCGCACGATTAACGGAGTGTTATCCCAGCCTGATGACCGGTTCCGGACTTTCGATTTGGCTTCGGATTCGAAAGCCTCCCCGGCTCCAGAGCGGATCACGAAGTCGCGAGTTCTGGTATACAAGCTATGCGCAAACCGCCATCCGGCCGGAATTTCTTCTTTAAGATGTTGATATTGAATAACAAAAATTGCCGATCTGGACCTGTGGCAAATTCGACAGCCTACTAACAAATACGCGGGAAATGTTTCGAAAGTTCTTGCGTTTTGTGCAGCGCGGTCGCATATTGTTGCGGTGCGGTAGCGCCTCGCGCTATCGCTGCCCTCCTTGGGCGTTTCCTCCCTAGACTTGGGCCGCTTGTTCATTCAAGCGGCCCTTTTTTCTTGGCTCTTCCTTGGCTCTACGTTTCCAGGCGTGAATGCAGAATCCAATTTCGCATCCGGTCACGCCGCCAACTGAATTCCCGGTTCACGACTTCGTCGATCACCGCAGTCGATTCGAGGACGCCGCTACTCCGCCGCCGCCTGGAACGGGCCGAGATCACCGAACGGGATCTTTGCGAGCGCATCCGCGAGCGTCGCGAAGTCGGCTGCCACCTGGGCGAAGCGCGGTCCGCGCTCGCGGTGGCGCTCATCCATATAGACCGCGCGGTTGAACTCGATCTGCACGGTGTGCAGGCCGCTCGCCGGGTTGCCGTAGTGCTCGGTGATGAAGCCGCCGGCATAGGGCTTGTTGCGGCCGATCGAATAGCCGAGCGAGCTCATGATCTCCTCGACCAGATCGGGCAGCAGCGGCGCGCAGCTCGTGCCGTAGCGGTCGCCGATCACGACATCGGGCCGGCGCGGCTCGTCGCGCGATACGCCGACCGACGGCATCGAGTGGCAGTCGACCAGGATCACGGCTCCGAACGCCTGGTGCGCCTTGTTGATCAGCCGGCGCAGCGCGCGGTGGTAGGGCTTGTAGAGCACCTCGATCCGCCGCAGCGCCTCGTCGACGTCGAGCCGCTCGCGGTAGATCTCCTGCCCGT
The DNA here is from genome assembly GCF_040446015.1 of Bradyrhizobium sp. INPA03-11B. NCBI lineage: Bacteria > Pseudomonadati > Pseudomonadota > Alphaproteobacteria > Hyphomicrobiales > Nitrobacteraceae > Bradyrhizobium > Bradyrhizobium sp. INPA03-11B. Next base: position 1,260 of record NZ_JASGSR010000051.1, on the reverse strand, counting down.
CGCCGACCACGCGCGGGATGGTGCCGAGGCCGCCGGCCACCCGCATCGAGCGCGTGTTGGCAAAGCTCGGCAGCCGCCCGGTGAACATCCGCGGGTCGAGCTCATAGGGCTCGCGGTTCACGTCGACATAGGAGCGCGGGAAGTTGACCCGGACGATGGGAAAGCCGCGATCGCTCACGCCGGCGATCAACTCGTCCATGAAGCTGTCTTCGGAGCGGCGCAGCGACGCCACATCTATGCGCGACGCCTCGAGGAATTCGGCAGGATAGACCGAGCCCGAATGCGGGGAATTGAAGATGATAGGCGCGCGCCAGGCCTGCGGCTCAACGATCTCGAACGGGGGCGACAACTCGCCAGCAAATTCGGTCATTCCCTTGGCGCCGTCCCTTGCGTCCGCCTCGCTCCGCAAGAACTGATTCTGCGGGAAAAGCGGAGATTTATGGGCAGGCATTGTCGGTAATCGCGATCATTCTGCCAAGTGAAAAGAGTGTGGCACGCCCTGGAACGCGTCTTAAAAGCGGGAAATGCCGCACCCGGTTGATTCGATGGCGGGTTGGGTCCAGAAATGCGTGGTGCGCATTTGCCGCTGGCTTGACGCAAATTTCACCCGAAATTTACCGTCTGTCGGGCTTACTGTTCGGACTGCTCCTCAAGCCGGATTCGACGATTCCTGCCATGCCGAAAATACTTCTCGCCGAAGACGACACCGATATGCGCCGCTTCCTGGTCAAGGCGCTCGAAAATGCGGGTTTCAAGGTCTCGCCGCACGACAACGGCATGTCGGCCTACCAGCGGCTGCGCGAGGAGCCGTTCGAAATGCTGCTGACCGACATCGTGATGCCCGAGATGGACGGCATCGAGCTGGCGCGCCGCGCCTCGGAACTCGATCCCGATATCAAGATCATGTTTATCACCGGCTTCGCCGCGGTGGCCCTCAATTCCGATTCGGAGGCGCCGAAAAACGCCAAGGTGCTGGCCAAGCCCGTGCACCTCAGGGAATTGGTTAGCGAAGTGAATAAGTTGCTGGCGGCCTGATTCGCCAAAAAACCTTCACTTTGTATCCTTGCCTGCCCCGCCGGTGTCCGTTATAGGGACCCGATCCAAACATGGCTTTGGGTGCGTAGCTCAGCGGGAGAGCACTACCTTGACATGGTAGGGGTCACAGGTTCGATCCCTGTCGCACCCACCATCCTTCGCTCGCGAAGCGAGAGAAGGATGCCACGCCGAAGCCCAACGGGCGGAGCCGGGCCGTTGGCCGCG
>NZ_JASGSR010000050.1:0-55690 GCF_040446015.1 Bradyrhizobium sp. INPA03-11B | reverse complement strand
GGAGATCTGCCTCCTCAACGGCGACAACATCCCATTCATCGCGCGCCGCTCAAAGACTTCTTCAACAGCCTGCTAGAGCGTTTTCCAGCGACGTGGACACCGGTTCGCGTGAAGAAAACGCGTCCGAACTGGAATTTAGAGCCCCGTTCCGATTCAATCGGAACGGGGCTCTGTCAGATGGTTGAGTAACTCCACCTTTCGTACAAGCAGGAGAGGTGGAGCGAGCCCGCCTCGTCCAAGTAGTGCATTGACGGCTTCGATCCCTGGTGTCCATCATGTCGCCTCTAGGCGGTGCGGTCCCGGGAGTGGCAGCCATGGTGCAGAACATCGTCGCCGGACTAGTCGTAGTCGGTTTGCTTCTGATTGGCTCGATGAGCTACGCCCAGGAGCATCACGAGTGCTGGAGCGGGCACCTGCTCAAAAGCCTGAAGCCCTGCGGATCGATGACCCCTGCGGTCTAACGCGGCCCCCTTGGCCGGTCAGTGCCGCACTTGACCCGGCCATCCATCGCTGCTCAAAAGTCCCCAACCTTTTCATGCCGCTCGGGCATGCACCCCCTCCCCTTGTGGGAGAGGGTGGCGAAATCGAGCGGAGCGAGATGAAGCCGGGTGAGGGGTCTCTCTCCGCGTGCTCATCCGTGGAGAGAACCCCTCATCCGGCGCGCTTGCGCGCCACCTTCTCCCACAAGGGGAGAAGGGAAGAACAGGAATTTACGGCATGGCAATCAGGTTTGACGGACGCGTCGCTATCGTCACCGGCGCGGGCAATGGTCTTGGGCGGGCGCATGCGCTGGGGCTCGCCAGCCGCGGCGCCAAGGTCGTGGTCAACGATTTCGGCGGCGCGCGCGACGGCACCGGCGGTTCGCTGTCGCCGGCCGAGACCGTGGTCGAGGAGATCCGGAAAGCGGGCGGCACCGCGATGGCCGACGGCGCCGATGTCTCGAATTTCGAGCAGGTCACCGCGATGGTCGAGCGCGCCACCAAGGAATGGGGCAGCGTCGATCTCTTGTGCGCCAATGCCGGTATCCTGCGCGACAAGTCGTTTGCCAAGATGGAGGTCGCCGACTGGGCGAAGGTGCTCGACGTGCATCTCACCGGCACCTTTTACTGCTGCAAGGCGGTGTGGGCCGGCATGCGCGAGCGCAACTACGGCCGCATCGTGCTGACGACCTCGTCATCCGGCCTGTTCGGCAATTTCGGCCAGGGCAATTACGGTGCAGCGAAGGCCGGCATGGTCGGCCTGATGAACGTGCTCGCCGAAGAGGGCCGCAAGAACAACATCAAGGTCAACACCATCTCGCCGACGGCGGCGACCCGCATGACCGAGGAACTGCTGCCGCCGCAGGCGCTCCAGCTGATGAAGCCGGAAGCGATCACGCCGGCGGTCGAATTCCTGCTCAGCGAGGATGCGCCGACCCGCACCATCATGGGCGCCGGCGCCGGCTCGTTCGCGGTGATCCGCGTGCTGGAGACCGAAGGCGTCAACCTGCCGCAGTCGGAGTGGACGCCGGACGGCGTCGCCGCGCATTTTGCCGCGATCAGCGACATGTCGACCGCGAAGGCGCTGCAGGGCGCGTTCGAGCAGACGCAGAAGTATGTCGCCCAGGCCGCCGCGCGAGCCGGGATCAAGCTCTGAGCATGACCGTCGCCGTCATCGGAGCCGGCCCCGCCGGCCTGATGGCGGCGGAGGTGCTTGCGGCTGGCGGTGCACCGGTCACCGTCTACGACGCGATGCCGTCGGCCGGCCGCAAGTTCCTGATGGCCGGGCGCGGCGGGCTCAATCTCACCCACTCCGAGCCGCTGCCGGATTTCCTTGCGCGCTATCGCGAGGCGATGCCGCACCTCAAAGCCGCAGTCGAGGCGTTTCCGCCCGACAGCTTGCGCGCCTGGTGCGCGGCGCTGGGCGAGCCGACGTTTGTCGGCAGCAGCGGCCGCGTGTTCCCCAAGGCGTTCAAGGCCTCGCCTCTGCTGCGCGCCTGGCTGCGGCGGCTCAATGCTGCGGGGGTTGCATTCGCATTTCGGCATCGCTGGATCGGATGGGACGCGCAGGGCGCACTGCTGTTCGAGACGCCCGACGGCCCACGCGCGGTCAATGCTGACGCGACCGTGCTGGCGCTCGGCGGCGCGAGCTGGCCGCGGCTCGGCTCGGATGGCGCCTGGGCGGAGCTCCTTGCGGCCAAGGGCGTTGCCGTCGCCCTGATGCGACCGGCCAATTCCGGCTTCACCGTCGCGTGGTCGAATATCTTCCGCGACCGATTTGAGGGGCAGCCGCTCAAGGGCGTCGCCCTCACGATCGGGCGGCACACCGTGCGCGGTGAGGCTGTCGTCACCCGCACGGGCATCGAAGGCGGCGCCATCTATGCGCTGTCGGCGGAATTGCGCGAGGCGGTGCTGGGTATCGGGCAGGCGACGCTGACGATCGCGCTGCGGCCGGACCTCGACGCCGCCGCGCTGACCACCCGCCTGTCCGGGACGCGCGGCAAGCAGTCGCTCTCGAATTTCCTGCGCAAGGCGGCGCAACTCTCTCCGGTTGGCATCGGCCTGATGCAGGAGGCGGCGATTGCGTCTGGCCGGCCACTGACATCGTTCTCGCCGGCAGAGCTCGCACAGCTGATCAACGCGATTCCGGTTCAGCTCACGGGCATCGCGCCGATCGATCGCGCGATCTCGACCGCGGGCGGGATCGCGTTCAGCGAGCTCGACGCGCATTTCATGCTGCGCAAACTGCCCGGTGCCTTCGCCGCCGGTGAGATGCTCGATTGGGAAGCGCCGACCGGCGGCTATCTGTTGCAGGCATCGTTCGCGACCGGTGTGGCCGCCGGGAAGGGCGCGTTGCAATGGTTGAAGTCGTAGCTTCGTAGGATGGGTGGAGCGAAGCGATACCCATCATGGTGCCGCGCTGGAAAAGGTTGATGGGTATCGCTGCGCTCCACCCATCATACGAGATGCGGCTCATTCCGAGCCGGTCTTCGTTGCGATGTCGGTGATGAAGCCGAGCAGGCCGAACGTGGCGGCGACCGTGCAGACCGCCGTCCATCCACCATAACTCCACGCCGTGGACGCAGCCGCTGCGCCGACCGCGCCGCCGATGAAGAACAGCGCCACGAACAGGCCGTTGATCCGGCCGCGCGCCTCCGGCTGCAACAGATTGACGGCGCGGCGGCCGAGCGTCTGGTCGGTGGTGATGCCGAAATCGAGCAGCACGGCGCCGACACCAAGCAGCGAGAGAGCCGCGATCCGCGACTCGATCATGCCGGCCCAGGCGCACAGCGCGAGCGCACTGGCGATGAGAAGGTGCGAGACGATCAGCAACGGCCGCGCGAAGCCTCTGTCGCCCCAGCGCCCGGCGATCGGTGTCGCTGCCGCCCCGGCGACGCCGATCAGCGCGAACAGCGCGATCCCCTTGGCATCGAGCTTGAACGGCGCGTCCGGCAGACGCAGCGCCACCGCGGCCCAGAACGCGGTGAACGATGCCATCACCAGCGCCGCGGTCCAGGATCGGACGCGCAGCACCGGCTCCTCGCGCAGCAGCTTGGGAAATGAGCGCAGCAGCGCGCCGTAGCTGACCTTCGCGGCAGGCTGCAAGATCGGCAGATAGCGCGCCAACGCGCCGGCGAGCACCGTCATCAACACGGCCGAGGTGAGATAGTAGCCGCGCCAGTTCCAGCTGTCGGCGATCAGGCTCGCCGCCGGCCGCGACAGCAGGATGCCGATCATCAACCCGCTCATGACATCGCCGATCGCCTGGCCCCGGCGCTCCGGCGGCACCATCGACGCCACCAGCGGCACCACCATCTGGATCGCGGCGCAGGACGCGCCGAGGATGAAGGTTGCGGCGAGCAGGATCAGCGGCGTCGGCGCCATCGCTGTGCCGAGCGCGGCAACGATGGCGCAGGCCAGCGTGCGCAGGATCAGCCGCTTGTTCTCGACGAGGTCGACCAGCGGCACCAGCAGCAACAGCCCGAGCGCGTAGCCGAGCAGGGTCAGCGTCGAGATCAGGCCGGCCTGCAGCTCGGTCATGCCGAGCGAGCGGCCCATCAGGCCAACCAGGATCTGCGGGGCAAACAGGTTGGTGACGACGGTGCCGGTCGTGATGGCGCCGATCCAGATCAGGGGACGCACCGAGACGGTGCGGGCCGGGGAGAGTTTGGTGGCTTCGGAAATGGTCATGGGACCTCGCGAGGAAGTGGCGAGGCCCCCTTTAGGGGATCGGGCTAATATGCTACAATTCAAATAAGATGATGAAGAATATGCGAGATTGTTATGAACACCCATGACCTCGTGGCGTTCGTCGCCGTGGTGGAGACCGGATCGATCGTCGCGGCCTCCGCGCGGTTGAACCTGACCCAGCCCGGCGTGACGCGGCGGATCCAGAATCTCGAGGAGATGCTGGGCGCGCAGCTCTTGGACCGGCTGTCGAAGCCGCTGAAGCCGACGGCGGCGGGCGTCGAGGCCTATGAGCAGGGCCGCCGCGTGCTGCGCATGCTCGACGACCTCAAGTCAGGCGTCGCCAATGACGGCGTGGTGCGCGGCGAGTTCAGGCTCGGGCTGACGCCGTTCTTGTCGGAGGCCGGGCTCACGGGTCCGCTCGATGCGGTGCGCGGCGAATTTCCCGCGCTTGCGTTGCGCGTGGTCTCGGGCTGGTCGCCCAATCACATGGAGCGGGTCAGCCGCAACGAGCTCGACGCCGCTGCAATCTGCCTGCCCGACGGCACCGCGCCGCCCGACGATCTCGCCGCCTCCGATCTCGGCGCGCAGCCGGTGGTGTTCGTCGTCGCGCGCGAGATGAAGACGCCGAAGTTCGTCGACCTCGAATGGCTGTCGCGAACGGGGTGGGTGATCAACCAGGATGGCTGCGGTTTTCGCCAGACCTTGAAGCGGCATTTCGATGCGGCGCATCTGCCGTTCAATATCGCGGTCGAGGCGCTCGACAGCGAGCTGCGCCTGTCGCTGGTGGCGCGCGGGCTCGGCATCGGCCTCGTCACGCCGGTGGCGCTGAAACGAAGCCCGATCCGCAGCCGGCTGAAGATCGTGAAGATCGCGGATTTCAATCCGGCGGTGCGGGCCTGGATCGTGCACCGCCCGCCCGCCGGCCGCCTGGCGCGGCCGATCGAGGTATTTCGCTCCGCGCTGGATCAGGAGTTGCAGGCGCTGATCAGCGGGTAGCTGCGTAGGATGGGTGGAGCGAAGCGATACCCATCATCTCGCCACGCGGTCCAAAGCGATGGGTATCGCTGCGCTCCACCCATCCTACCGAACGCGGCTAGCGCAACTTGCCCCTTGCCGTCACCGGCAACGCGCCGATGATCTCGTCGCCGCGCACCATCACGACCTCGTCCATCATGTTGACGACGACGCAGACGTGATTGGGCACGATCCGCACGACGTCGCCGACATTCGGCCGGGTGTTGCTGCGCGAGAGGTCGAGGAAGCCGTGCTCCTCGGCGAAGCGGGCGATCTTGGCTTCGGGATGTTCGAGGATCAGGCCGTGGCCTTCGAGGCCGCCGGTGTCAGACGTCAGCGTCTTGGAGCCGGCATCGAGGATGCCGCGCTCGGGGCCGGCGCGGCTGACGACGGTGGAATAGATGTGCAGCGCGCAATCGTCCCAGGTCGCGACGCCGGCGGCGACCTGCATGCGGTCGTTGTAGATGTAGGTGCCGAAGCGGTGCTCGGTGCCGCCCTTCAGTCTGCCGAGATTGACCAGGTTCGGCGTGCCACCGGTCGAGACGATGGCAGCATCGAGGCCGTGGGCGCGCACGCCGGCCAGCGCCTCGTCGTAGAATTTCTGCGCATCCGCCCAGCCGGTCTCGGTCGGATACAGCATGAAGCCCGCGAAGCTCAGGCCCTCGGAGGCCGCGATCTCGCGCGCCAGCGCAATCGCCTCGGCCGGGGTTTCGACGCCGGCGCGCTTGCGACCGGTGTCGCATTCGACCACGACGGAGAGCGGGCGGCCGGAGGCCGCGGCGGCCTTCGGCAGATCGCCGATCACGACGGAATTATCCGCGGCGACGGTGACGTTGGCCTTGCCTTGCAGTGCGCCGAGCCGCGCCATCTTCTCGTCGCCGAGCAGATTGTAGCTGATCAGGATGTCATCGATGCCGCTATCGGCCATGATCTCGGCCTCGCCGAGCTTCTGGCAGGTGATGCCCTTGGCACCGGCCTTGATCTGCAGCTGCGCCAGCATCGGGTTCTTGTGCGTCTTGATGTGCGGGCGGTTGGCGACGCCGGCCTCGTCGCAGGCTTTCTGGATGCGCGCGATGTTGCGCTCGACCCGGTCCATGTCGATCACGGCGCAGGGCGTGCCGTATTCCCTAGCGATCTTGGCGGCGAGGGGCGTGGTCATCGGGTCAACTCCAGTTATTTCCGTCATTGCGAGCGGAGCGAAGCAATCCATCCCTCCGCATCTGCGGAGCCATGGATTGCTTCGTCGCTTCGCTCCTCGCAATGACGATCATTTCCATGTGCATCAAGCCTGTTCGATCTCTTCGCGCAGCACTTCGAGCTCGAGCCAGCGGTCCTCGGCGGCGGCGAGGTCTTCCTGCGCCTTGGCAATCGCCGCTGAAGCCGCGTCGAATTTCTTGCGATCCTTTGCATAGAGATCGGGATCGTCGAGCAGCTTCTGCTGCTTGGCGATCTCGGCGTGCAGTTTGTCGATCGTCTTCGGCAGCGTCTCCAGCGCGTGCTTCTCGTTGAAGCTCAGCCGGCGCCTCGGTGCGGCTTCGGGTGCGGCGGCCCTGGCTTCCTTCTTCTCCTCAGTCGGGGCGTCCGCCTTCACCGTTTCGCGCTTCACATCAGTGCCGCGCTGCGCCAGCATGTCGCTGTAGCCGCCGGCATATTCGATCCAGCGTCCCTGGCCCTCGGGCACGATCACCGACGTCACCACGCGGTCGATGAAGTCGCGGTCGTGGCTGATCAGGATCACCGTGCCCTCGTAGTCGCCGAGCATGTCCTCAAGCACGTCGAGGGTTTCGAGGTCGAGGTCGTTGGTCGGTTCGTCCAGGATCAAGAGGTTCGAAGGCTTGGCCAGCGCCCGCGCCAGCATCAGCCGGCCACGCTCGCCGCCGGAGAGCGCCTCCAGCGGCGTGCCGCGCTGCTCCTGCGCGAACAGGAAGTCCTTCATGTAGCCGATGACGTGCTTCGACTTGTCGCCGACCATGACGTGATCGCCGCGGCCGCCGGTCAAGGCTTCGGCCAAGGTCAGCTTCGGATCGAGGCTCTCGCGGTGCTGGTCGAGCGTCGCCATCTCGATATTGGCGCCCAGCCGCACCGAACCGGAATCAGGCGGATCGTTGCCGATCAAGAGATGCACCAGCGTGGTCTTGCCGGCGCCGTTGGGACCTACGATGCCGACGCGGTCGCCTCGCTGGATCCGGGTCGAGAAAGCGTCGACGATCTTGCGCTCGCCATAGGCCTTCGCGATGCTCTTCGCCTCGATCACCAGCCGGCCGGACTTGTCGGCCTCGGCGGCGGCGAGCGTGGCGTTGCCGGTGGCACCGCGATAGTTGCGGCGCTGATCGCGCAGGGCATGCAGATTGCCGAGCCGCTTGACGTTGCGCTTGCGGCGGCCGGATACGCCATAGCGCAGCCAGTGCTCCTCGTTGACGATCTTGCGGTCGAGCTTGTGCTGCTCGCGCTCTTCCTCCGCCAGCACCTCGTCGCGCCACGCCTCGAAGGCGCCGAAGCCGCGCTCGATCTGCCTGATCTGGCCGCGATCGAGCCAGGCCGTGGTGCGCGACAGATTGGTCAGGAAGCGGCGGTCGTGGCTGATCAGCACCAGCGCGCAGCGCCGGCTCTCCAGTTCGCCTTCGAGCCATTCGATGGTCGGCAGGTCGAGGTGGTTGGTCGGCTCGTCGAGCAGCAGGATATCGGGCGAGGGCGCCAGCACCCGCGCCAGCGCAGCGCGGCGCGCCTCGCCGCCGGAGACGTGCGCCGGATCTTCCTCGCCGGTCAGCCCAAGCTGTTCGAGCAGATAGCGCGCCTGGTAGTGGTCGTCGCCGGGGCCAAGGCCGGCCTCGACATAGGCCAGCGTCGACTTGTGCTCGCCGAAATCAGGCTCCTGCGGCAGATAGCGGATGGTGGCGCCGGGCTGCACGAAGCGGCTGCCGCCATCAGGCTCGACCAGGCCGGCCGCGATCCGCAGCAGCGTCGATTTGCCGGAGCCGTTGCGGCCGATCAGGCAGACGCGCTCGCCCGCGGAGACCGACAGCTCGACGCCTGACAGCAGCGGCGTGCCGCCGAAGGTCAGGCTGATGTCCTTGAGCTGGATCAGAGGAGGCGGAGCCATCGCGCTAACTCCCGTTCGCAGGCGCCTGCTCGGCGCGGCGGCGCTGAATGCGGCGGATGGTCTGGTCGAGCGTCGACAGGAAATTGGAACGGTCGCGCGGCGAATAGGATTTCGGCCCGCCGGTGATCTCGCCCGACGAACGCAGATCGGTCATCAAATTGCGCACCGCCAGCGTCATGCCGATCGACTGTTCGGTGAACGGCTTGCCGTTCGGTGCGATCACGTCAGCGCCGGCTTTCACGCAGCGGCTCGCCAGCGGAATGTCCGCGGTGATCACGACGTCGCCCTCATGCGCGCGTTCGGCGATCCAGTCGTCGGCCGCATCCATGCCGGAACCGGCGGCGATGCGCTCGATCAGCGGATCCCGCGGCACGCGGATGAAATTGCCGGCGACCACGCTGACGGGCACGCCGAGCCGGATCGCGACGCGATAGATCTCGTCCTTCACCGGACAGGCGTCGGCGTCGACATAGATGCGGGTTAGGGCGGGGGTTTCAGTCATCGATTCCGGGTTCGCAGGCACGGCCTGCGTGTACTCCATGGTGCGGAAAATTGCGAGCAAAACGAGAGGCTTGTCACGCTGCCCGGTTCGACTACGATTGCCTTAGAAAAACAACCGAAATAAGGGGAAACCCCATGCCTTCGACGACGCCTGCGCAGACCTACCGCGTCTCGGCCTACAACACCTCGAAACTGTCCGAGAACAAGATCCACGACGACACGGTGGCGCGGAAGTTCGGCTTTTCCGGTGGGCTGGTGCCCGGCGTCGATGTGATGGCCTACATGATGCATCTGCCGGTGGAGAAATGGGGCCGCGATTTCCTCGCGCGCGGCCTGATCGAGGCGCGTTTCGTCAAGCCGGTCTATGACGGCGAGATCGCGGAATTGACCGGCCAGGAGACCGGCAATGGTCTGTCGATCGAGCTCCATAGCCGCGGCGAGCCCTGCGCCACCGGAACCGCATCGCTGCCGGCGTCCGCGCCGACATTCGTGCTCGACGACTACAAGCAGGTTGCTGCGGTTGCCGAACGCAAGCCGGTCAGCGCGTCGTCCTATGAAGAGGGCAAGTGGCTCGGCGTCATCCCGCGCGACTGGTCCGGCGACGCTGCCAAGGAGTATCTCGCCGACATCAGGGAGACCGACCCGATCTACTTACGTGAAGGTCTCGGGCATCCCGGCCTGCTGCCGCGGGTGATGAACAAGGTGCTGGTCGACAATGCGATCCTCGGGCCGTGGATCCATGTCGGCACCCGCATGCAGCTGTTATCGGCGGGCAAGATCGGCGACGAGTTGACGGCGCGCGCCAAGGTGACCGGCAATTACGACAAGAAGGGTCACCGTTTCGTCGAGCTCGACGCGCTGGTGCTCGGCAACGGCAAGCCGCTCGCGCATTGCTGGCACATCGCGATCACCCAGCCCCGCGAGCAGGCGGCGGCTTAGGGAAGGGGCGTGCCGTTTCCCACTTGACCGGTGTCATACCCCGCGCATGCGGGGTATCCAGTACGCCGCGGCTTCTCGGCTCAACAACAGCTGCCTCTGGAATACTGGATCACCCGCTTTCGCGGGTGATGACAGTTGTATGCGTTGTGACAGTGCGCCCTTACGCCGCGTTCGCCTTGGCATCCTGGATCGCGCGCCAGACGCGCTCCGGCGTCAGCGGCATGTTGATGTGCTTGATGCCGTATTCCGACAGCGCGTCGACCACGGCGTTGACGATGCAGACGAGGCTGCCGGCGCAGCCGGCTTCGCCGCAGCCCTTGGTGCCGAGCGGATTGGATTTCGCCGGCGAGGGGTGATCGCCGACCTGCATCGAGGGTACGTCGCCGGCGCGCGGCAGCGCGTAGTCCATGAACGAGCCGGTGATCGGCTGGCCCGAGGCGTCGTAGCTGACTTCCTCCATCAGCGCCTGGCCGATGCCCTGCGCGACGCCGCCATGCAGCTGGCCCGCGACGATCATCGGATTGACCACGACGCCGAAATCGTTGACCGCCGAGTAGCGCACGATCCGCGTCACGCCGGTGTCGGGATCGATCTCGACCTCGGCGACGTGACAGCCGTTCGGGAAGGTCGACGCGGTCTCCTTGGTGGCGTGGTCGACGTCGAGCGTATCAGGCGTGCCCTCGGGCATCTTGCCGGCGCGCATCCGTTCGGCGAGCTCCATGATGCCGATCGAGCGGTCGGTGCCGGCGATGGTGAAGCGGCCCTGGCCGAATTCGATGTCGGCCTCGGAAGCCTCCAGCATATGCGCGGCGGCCTTCTTGCCCTTCTCGACGACGAGCGCGGAGGCCTCGACGATCGCCTGCCCGGTCGCGGTGATCGAGCGCGAGCCGCCGGTGCCGTTGCCGAAACGGACGAGATCGCTGTCGCTCTGTTGGAGCGTGATCTTCTCGAAGGGCACCCCTAGCTGGTCGGACAGCACCTGGGCGAACGGCGTGGCGTGGCCCTGGCCGTAATCGAGCGTGCCGGTGGTGAGCTTCACCGAACCGTCGGGCTCGAACGTGATCTTGCCGAGCTCGCCGGACGGCGGCGCGGTGACCTCGAGATAGGAGCCGACGGCGATGCCGCGCAGCTTGCCGCTCTTCTTGCTCTCCTTCTTGCGCTTGGCGAAGTTGTCGTAGTCGGAGATCTCCAGCGCCTTCTGGAACACGCCGGCGAAGTCGCCGCTGTCATAGGTGACGCCGGAGGCGGCCGGGAACGGCAGCTGCGACGGCTTGATGAAGTTGCGCTTGCGCAAGGTGAAGCGGTTGATGCCCATCTCGTCGGCGGCGGCATCGATCAGCCGCTCCATGTAGTAATTGGCCTCGGGCCGGCCGGCGCCGCGATAGGCGCCCATCAGCGTGGTGTTGGTCAAGACCGTCTTGATGTCGACGCCGAGCAGCGGCGTGCGATAGACGCTGGCGAGGTTCTTGCCGGTGTTGAGCGATAGCGGGCCCGGTGCGACGCCGGTGATGTAGGCGCCGAGGTTGCCGTAGCCGGACAGCCGCACCGCGAGGAACTTGCCGTCGGCATCGAGCGCGAGTTCGGCATGGATCAGCTGGGCGCGGCCCTGGCTGTCGGACAGGAAGCTGGTCGAGCGCTCGTCCAGCCACTTCACCGGGCGGCCGAGCTCCCGCGCCGCATGCGCGATGCAGGTGTATTCGGGATAGTTGAGGTTCTTCATCCCGAACGAGCCGCCGACATTGCCGGTGAGGATGCGGACCTTGTCCGCGGGAACGTTGAGCAGGCGCGCCAGGATCGCCTTGTTGCCGGAAACGCCCTGGTTCGGCACTTGCAGCGTGAAGCGCTCGGTCTTCTTGTCGTAATGGGCGAGCGCGACGCGCGGCTCCATCGAGACCACGGCGACGCGGGTGTTGACGATGTCGAGTCTTGTGACGTGCGCGGCGGCAGCGAATGCTGCGTCGATCTTGGCAGTGTCGCCATAGTGGTAGTCGAGCGCGACGTTGTTCGGGATGTTGTCATAGAGCTGCGGCGCGCCGGGCTTCGACGCCTCGGCGGCGTCGGTCACCGCGGGCAGCGGCTCGATATCGACCTCGACCGCCTCGGCCGCATCGCGGGCCTGCGCCGCGGTCTCCGCCACCACAAAGGCGACGGGATCGCCGACGAAGCGCACCTTGTCGGTGACGAGCGCCGGGCGGTTGGTCTGCAGCAGCGGCGAGCCGTCGCGGTTCTTCAGCGGCAGGCCGCAGGTGAACGGCTTGTAGCCGGCGGCCGCGAGGTCGGCGCCGGTCCACACCCCGAGCACGCCCGGCATCGCCTTGGCGGCTTCGGTGTCGATCCCCTTGATGATTCCGTGGGCATGGGAGGAGCGAACCATCCAGCAGATGGCCTGGCTGGGCAGGGAGAAATCGTCGGTGTATTTGCCCTTGCCGCGCACCAGGGTGTCGTCCTCCTTTCGTCGAACGGGCTGTCCGACACCGTATTTTTGCAGTGCGATAGCGTTGTCGAGGGAGGCGGGCGGCGTGTGATCTTGCATCGAAAATGACCTGAAATGCCCGGATTTGCTGGAGTTTGGGGGGCGCAGAGGAGATAACGCACGCCCTCCTTAACGACAACGCCCGATTGGGCATGGACCCAATGTGAACGGAGTTTGCGCAGGGCTTTGACGCTGCTAAAGTTTCTGTGAACGACAATTATTCGGCGGGCCCAAGGATGCCGATGGATTCACCTTGGGGTCCTGCGGAAAGACAGTTTTGATGAACGACCATGTGCGGCTTTGCGACGGCCCTCCGGCCGGCGAAGCCCCGTCAGGGTTGGTTGCGGCAGCCGCGGATACCGGCGTCTACGCCGCACTCGATCTTGGCACCAACAATTGCCGGCTGTTGATAGCCTGTCCCACTGGCGACGGGTTCCGCGTGGTCGACTCCTTCTCGCGGATCATCCGGCTCGGCGAGGGCATCGCCGCGACCGGCTCGATCAGCGAAGCGGCGATCGAGCGCGCGATCGCAGCGCTCGCCATTTGCAGCGACAAGATCCGCTATCGTAAGGCCCGCCGGCTGCGGCTGATCGCCACCGAGGCCTGCCGCGCCGCCGGCAACGCCGAAAGCTTTCGCGCGCGTGTCGCGGCCGCGACCGGCATCGAGCTCGAGGTGATCGATCGCGAGACCGAGGCGACGCTCGCCGTGATCGGCTGCTCGCCGCTGCTCGATCCCAGGGGGCGGGGCGCCATCCTGTTCGACATCGGCGGCGGCTCGACCGAGCTGGTGCGGATCGAGCGCGATCCCGCCGCACCCGATGCGCCGCCGCGCATCAAGGCGTGGATGTCGATTCCGCTTGGCGTCGTGACGCTGGCCGAACATTTCGGCGGCAGGAACGTCACCCGGGATTTGTATGCGCAGATGATCGATGAGGTCGCGCGGCATGTCGCTCCGTTCGCGGCCGAGCACGGCAAGGACCTGCGCGACATGCACATGCTCGGGACCTCGGGCACCGTGACAACGCTCGCCGGCGTCTTCCTCAATCTGTCGCGCTACGACCGCCGCCGCATCGATGGCATCTGGATGAACGATGGCGACGTGTCGGCGACGATCCAGAAGCTGCTCGGCATGAGCTACGAGGCCCGCGTCAACAACAACTGCATCAGCGTCGAGCGGGCCGACCTCGTGCTCGCCGGCTGCGCGATCCTCGATGCGATCCGCAACGCGTTCCCGATGCCGCGGCTCCGGGTCGCCGATCGCGGTCTGCGCGAGGGCATGCTGGTCGAGATGATGCGCGAGGACGGCGCGCTGCGGGCGTGCTAGAGCTTCTCTTGCCTCGCCCCGCTTGCGGGGAGAGGCCGGATCTTACGCGAAGCGCAAGATCCGGGTGAGGGGGACTCTCCACGAGCTCATCTCTCACCTTCTTTGACGAGGCAGCCCCTCACCGTAGCCGACGCTTTGCGTCGGCGTCCTTTTAAGAACGGCGGCCGAAAGGCCGCCTATGCCTCTCCCCGCAAGAGCGGGGCGAGGGAGTAGAGAAGCAGTATGGCGAAAGACACCACCGGGCGGCTGCACGTCACGGTCAAGAGCGGCGGCAAGCGCAAATTGTCGTCAAAACTCTGGCTCGAGCGCCAGCTCAACGATCCCTATGTCGCCAAGGCCAAGGCGATGGGCTACCGCTCGCGCGCGGCCTTCAAGCTGCTCGAGCTCGACGACAAATATCGCCTGCTCAAGCCCGGCATGACCGTGGTCGACCTCGGTGCCGCGCCCGGCGGCTGGAGCCAGATTGCGGCCAAGCGCACCGGTGCCGCCGACGGCAAGGGCAAGGTGGTCGCGATCGATCTCCTGGAGATGGGCGAGATCCCCGGCGTCACCTTCGCGCAGCTCGACTTCCTGGATCACGACGCGCCGGAAAAGCTGATCGCGATGATGGGCGGCCGCGCCGACATCGTGATGTCCGACATGGCCGCCAACACCACGGGCCATCGCAAGACCGATCAGCTGCGCATTATCGGCCTGGTCGAGACCGCCGCGCATTTCGCCGGCGAGGTGCTCAATCCCGGCGGCACGTTCCTGGCAAAAGTGTTCCAGAGCGGCGCCGACGCCGAACTGGTCGGGCAGCTGAAGCGCGATTTCGCCACGGTCCGCCACGTCAAGCCCGCCGCCAGCCGGCAGGACTCCTCGGAGCGCTACGTGCTGGCGACTGGGTTTCGCGGGCAGCAGCCGTTGCGAGGAACGTAGCGACGAAGCAATCCGTCCAGATGCGCGGTGGGATGGATTGCCTTCGGGCTGGGTACCACCGAGGTCCGGCGATGCGTGGGGTGGTGCCCCGGAAGAAGGGGACGCGGACCAAGCTGAAGCTGTTGGAACTCTTTCCCCTGCGGCGTATTCTATTTTCCCGGCGCGGTCTGTTCGTTGCGTATCTCAGCCTGACGCCACCGCGGAATCTGTGCAACGAGCCGCGCCTCCGTCTGGGAGATGTCCCGCGATGGAGTACAGGACGCGCATAGGCAATCGTCTTCTGGCTGAGCTGCCGCACGCAGATTTCGATCTGCTTGTGCCTCATCTACGCAAAGTATCGCTCGAACGTGACCTCGTGCTGGTGCGGTCGGGCGACCCCGTCGAACAGATCTATTTCCCGTGCACGGCATTGATCGCGTTCGTCATGGACATGCCGAACGGACAGGCCGTCGCGACCACGATGGTCGGCAACGAAGGTGCGGCGGGCATCCTGTCGACGCTGCGGCCGGTCCGTTCGCCGATGACGGCGGTGGTTCGCGTCGCCGGTACGGCATGGCAAATCTCCCCGGCGCGGTTCCAGGCGGCGCTCGTGCGAAGCCACGCACTCGCGGATGCGGTGCAGCTCCATATGCGATCGTTGCTGGTGCAGTTCCAGCACATGGCGGCGTGCAATGCGCTGCACTCGGTGGAAGCCCGTCTGGCCCGTTGGCTGCTGCAGATTCACGACCAGATCGGCCAGGACACACTCCCGCTGACGCAGGAGACGCTGTCGGAATTGCTGGGCGTCAGGCGGACGACCGTAACCCACGTCGTGCAGAAGCTTCGCGCATCGGGGGCGATCCGGTCCAACCGACGCAGCTCGATTGAGGTCGACAGGCAGGGCCTCGAAGCGGCGGCCTGCGAATGCTACGAAATCATGCGGGACAGGATCGATCGCATCGTTTCGGCCGAAGGATTGAAACCGTCCGGTCGCGGTGCCGCGGCGCATGGGCCGAAGCGTTCGCACGCTCAACCATGGGCCAATGGCGACAAGGTTCAGGCACATCCGCATGTGGCGGGGGCCTCGCGATCACGCAGCCATTGATCAACCTGTCAGGCGGGCGTGGGCGTCAGGACGCCTCGAGCATCCGCTCGCCGGGTTCGTCGACCCAGGCGTCCTTGGCAAACCATTCGTGGGTGGCCCGGCAGATCGTGCAGTAGGTGCGCGAAAAGAACACCGTGCTGCAGCGAAACGTCTCGCGGTCGGCTTTCTTGTCGGTTGTGATCGCGCGGCCTGTCCGCGGACATCTGATCATGATCACGCCCACGGCGTCCTCCTCCAATGTCAGGTATTGCCGGATCCGCGCCCCTCGGCTGGACGGCGTCTCTTCTTGGGGGAGACGCTCGTTCCAGCCGGGGCTCCGGGAGCGGGGGGCTTGCTCCTCAGGAAGCTGTCTTCAACGCCCTTGCAAGGCTCTTCTTGAGCGGCTCGGAGGTCTCGGTCGCGACCTTCCTGGTGAGCTCCCAAAGCTCCTTGTTCTGCGCGGTGGTGACCTCGAAATTCCTGCGGCCATGCTCGGCCGAAAGCTGCATCGCTTCCGACAGTGACCTGGTGCCGGCAAGATCGGCCACGAAAGCGAGGGCCGAACTGGCGTTGGTGCTCGTGATCTCGACCAGCTTGGCTGCGTAATCCGCGGTGCCGCTGGCATTGATCGAATAGGCTTCCTTGAGCAGGAGGGTGATCTCTGCCGAGGCCTCCTTGACCTTCTCGAACTGTTCTTTTGCGCGCGTCGCATTTTGCTGGGCGATGCCCTGGAAGGCCTTGGGGAAGGCAAACAGGGGCACGCCGAAGCCGACTTTCGGATTGTCGTTCACTTCGTTCGTATGTGCGTCACTCACTGGCTCTGATCCTTTCAAGCGAAACTTAATCGAGGAAAATCCGGACCTTCCGTGGCGCATGGACGCCACGGAAGGGAATCCGGAGCGCTTCCTCCTGCATGATTTCTGCTGATGCGGCGCCACTGCGTGCCCGCTTGAGCCGAACTGTGCAGGATCGGCGGCGGCACTTCCGTTCGCTTTCTGACTCTCGCGGGGATTTTTTTGCAGGACCCGGCTCAGGCCAACATTTCGGCGTGGTCGATAGGAACCTGGAAAGGACGGCCGGCGTCGAATCCCTGCTCCCGGCGCCCGAGCCCCCCAAGCCCCACCGGGAGAAAATCCCCACTGGATTGGCGGCCTTGGTGCAGCAGCGTTTCGCGCACTGGGGCCGTTTGATGAAAGAAAAAAGTGCTGGCAAAGCGACATTCCCAGGCGCATATCCTGGCAATGGCGACAATTGTTCAATGCAATTGCGGCGCCGAGTACAGACGCACTGAAGAGAAGTTCTTGGTGCCGCACACGGGTGACGCGATCTGCACGGTCTGCGGAGCTGCGCTGGAATCGTGGCTGGAAGCGACCCACGTTCCTACATACGAACTTATTGAACGTCCGGATCGACCAGAGACAACCGGAATGACCGGCCATCCTTAGCGGCCCGGTCGTGACGGACGGCGCGCTTGTACCGTGCCTTCGCGAAGAGCTCGCTCGATCGACTACCCCAGCCGCTGATCCCGCGCGTTCTGGGTGTCTTCGGTCGCGACCTTGACGGCTTCGGCGGCGGCGCGCTTCTCGGCGCCCTTGCGGCTCGAGATATCGATCGCCTTGCGGCCGGCGATTTCGTTGCCGGCGTCGACCGGCATCTGCCAGAAGAACCAGGCCGACGCGGCCGAGATCAGCGAGACCACGATGAAGGCCGGTCCGAACACATCGGCGGAGAGTTCGGTCTGGTGATGCAGCGCCAGCGTGGTTTCGACCGAGAAGGCGCCGACCGCGACGCCCGCAGACACCGCGAGCTGCTGATTGACGCTGACGAGGGTGGTGGCGCGGCTCATCTGCGGCGGCTCGACCTCTGCGTAAGCGACGGTGTTGATCGCGGTGAATTGCAGCGAGCGGAAGAAGCCGCCGACCACCAGGATGGTGAAGATCAGCATCAGCGGCGTCGAGATCGTGAACAGCGCGCAGGCGGCGAGGAAGGCCGAGCTGACCACCGCATTCACCGTCATCATGTTGCGGAAGCCGAAGGCCTTGATGATGCGCGCCGCCAGTGTCTTCATGCCCATGGCGCCGACCGCAGATGCAAACGTCACGAGGCCGGACTGGAACGGCGACAGGCCGAAGCCGACCTGCATCAACAGCGGCAGCAGGAACGGCAGCGCGCCGATGCCGAGCCGGAACATGAAACCGCCGACGATCGACGCCCGCATGGTCGGCAGCCGCAGCAGGCCGAAATCGAGCACCGGCGAACCGGTGCGCCGCGCGTGGATGACGTAGAGCGTCATCGACACCGTGCCGACGCCGACCAATCCGGCGACGATCGGCCACGGCAACAGGTTAAGGCCTGCGACCGACAGCCCGAAGGCGATGCCGGCGAGCCCGATGCCGGCCAGCACCAGTCCCATCAGATCGAAACGCTCGGGGGCCTCGCTCTTGATCGGGTCGATGTATTTCAGCGCCAGGAAGATGCCGAGCAACCCGATCGGAATGTTGATAAGGAAGATCCAGTGCCAGGAGAAGTAGGTGGTGATGAAGCCGCCGAGCGGCGGCCCGATCACCGGGCCTATCAGCGCCGGCACCGTCACCCAGGCCATCGCGTTGACCAGCGCGCTCTTGTCGACCGAGCGTAATAGCACCAATCGCCCAACAGGCGTCATCATCGCCCCGCCGAGGCCTTGCAGGATGCGGGCGAACACGAAATCGGTCACTGAGGACGACAGCGCGCAGCCGATCGAGCCCAGCATGAACACGCCGACGGCGCCGGCAAACACGATGCGGGCGCCGAAGCGGTCCGCCGTCCAGCCGCTCGCCGGAATGAACACCGCGAGCGACAGCAGATAGGACGTGATCGCAAGCTTCAGCGTCAGCGGGCTGGTGCCGATATCGGCGGCGATCGCCGGCAGCGAGGTCGCGATCACCGTGGAGTCCATGTTTTCCATGAACAGGGCAGTGGCCACGATGAGCGGGATCAGGCGTTGTTTGTTCATCAAAATGGGACGGTTGTGCTGAAAAAGGCGGGCGAGGGGGCTGTATCATCCTCCCCCCGGCCACGCTATTGCGGAACCGGCCAAACCACCTAAATCCAGCGTGACGCTGGTATGCATCCGCCCGCGCTCGAGCCCCGTTCCGACAGGGTCGGAACGGGGCTCTGGATTCATGTTTTGACGCGTTTTCTTCACGCGAACCGGTAACCATCCCGGATCAAGTCCGGGACAGGCTTCGCTCGAAAACGCTCTGGAAGGTTCGCCGTGATCTACGTCCTCGCCGCTCTCTTGCCGCCAATCGGGCTGCTCCTGAACGGACAGCCGTTTTCGGCCATCTTCAACCTGGTCCTGATCGTGTTTTGCGCGATTTTGGGGCTGTTTTTCCATGTCTTGCTGCTGGTGCCGTCGACCCATGCGGTCATCGCGGTCCACATGAAGCGGGAGGACCGGCGCCACCGCGAGATGGTCGAGGCGATCCGCCGGTACGGGCCGCCGCAGGGTTATCGCTAAACAGGCTGCCCGGGGGCCGTAAAAAGCCTGTGCATGGCTGGCAAACACTTTGATTCGTCATGCCGCCATGCTATCGACCAGCGTCAACCCCACCGATGGGCACCGATTCGACGGTGACGCAGCGAGCGTCGCCGCAGGCGGCGTTCATCCGTAAGACCCATTGCGGCTGCGGCCGCAGATAAGGAGTTGGCAATGGCCACGGGATTTCCGGCTATCCGAGAAGCCTTCACGTTCGACGATGTGCTTCTGAAGCCCGGTCTGTCGGACGTCCTTCCCTCGGAAGTCGATATCCGCTCGCGCGTCACCCGCGCGATCTCGCTCAACATCCCGATCATGGCGTCCGCGATGGACACCGTCACCGAGGCGCGGATGGCGATCGCGATGGCGCAGGCCGGCGGCCTTGGCGTCATCCACCGCAACTTCGATCCCGACGGCCAGGCCGCGCAGGTGCGGCAGGTGAAGAAGTTCGAATCCGGCATGGTGGTCAATCCGCTGACCATCGGCCCCGACGCGACGCTCGCCGACGCGCTGACCTTGATGAAGGAAAACGGCATCTCCGGCATTCCGGTCGTCACAGGTAGCGCCAAGAATGTGCCGGGCAAGCTGGTCGGCATCCTGACCAACCGCGACGTGCGTTTTGCCAGCGATCCCCGGCAGAAGGTCTCCGAGCTGATGACGCACGAGAACCTCGTCACGGTGCGCGAGGGCGTCGGTCAGGACGAGGCGAAGCGGATGCTGCACAAGCATCGCATCGAGAAGCTGCTGGTTGTCGACGACCAATATCGCTGCGTCGGCCTGATCACCGTGAAGGACATCGAGAAGGCGGTCGCCCATCCGCTCGCATGCAAGGACGCGCAGGGTCGCCTCCGCGTCGCCGCCGCTACCACGGTCGGCGAGACCGGCTATGAGCGCACCGAGCGGCTGATCGATGCCGGCGTCGACGTCGTCGTGGTCGATACCGCGCATGGTCACTCGCGCCATGTGCTCAATGCCGTCAACCGCATCAAGCGGCTCTCCAACGCGGTGCAGGTCGTGGCCGGCAACGTCGCCACCGAAGGCGGCGCGCAGGCCCTGATCGATGCCGGCGCTGATTGCATCAAGGTCGGCATCGGCCCGGGCTCGATCTGCACCACGCGCATCGTCGCCGGCGTCGGCGTACCGCAGCTCACCGCGATCATGGATGCGGTCGCGGCGGCGAAGAAGGCCGACGTGCCCGTGATCGCCGATGGCGGCATCAAATATTCCGGCGACCTCGCCAAGGCGCTTGCCGCCGGCGCCGACATCGCGATGGTCGGCTCGCTGCTCGCCGGCACCGACGAGACGCCCGGCGAAGTCTTCCTGTGGCAGGGCCGCTCCTACAAGGCCTATCGCGGCATGGGCTCGGTCGGCGCGATGGCGCGCGGCTCGGCCGACCGCTACTTCCAGCAGGACATCAAGGACACGCTCAAGCTCGTGCCGGAAGGCATCGAGGGCCAGGTGCCCTACAAGGGCCCGGTCGGCAATGTGATGCATCAGCTCGCCGGCGGTCTCCGCGCCGCGATGGGCTATGTCGGTGCGAAGGACATCAAGGACTTTCACGAGAAAGCCGAGTTCGTCCGCATCACCGGCGCCGGCCTGCGCGAGAGCCACGTCCACGACGTCACCATCACGCGCGAAGCCCCGAACTATCCGGGCGGGGTGTAAACACTGTGTGCGTCATTCCGGGGCGAAGCGAAGCATCGAACCTCAGGTGCGCAATTGCGCACCGGGGAGTCTCGCGATTCCGTGCGCTGTCTGGACCTGATCGCTTTGGACCCTCAAGCCGGAGTTGGCGGAGACGACAGCCTTGACCGACAAGGCCCGAGGGCGCATTTTGCCCTCGATATGATCAGGCTTCCCCCGGCGCGCGCCGAAACCACCGAAGCTTTCCTGATGCAATCCGGCCCGGAGCTTGCCGCGCTGTGCACGGAATGCGGCGCGTGCTTCAACGCCTGCCCGATGGTCGACTACATCGATTTGCGCGGCGCTGATCCCAACATCGTTACAGGTGGATTGCGCCGGTTGGCGAGCGGTGAGGCCGCTCCGGACCAAACGGTGGCCTGGGTCGGCGCCTGCACCAAGAGCGGCCAGTGCGTCGATGCCTGCCCGCAAAAGGCCGCGGGGCTTGACGCCATGCTGCTGATCCGGATCGCCAAGCAACGCGCGATCAACGACACGCGCCAACTGCGCGCCAAGCAGGATCCCTCGTATTTCCCGCGTATCAAGACCTTCGCGCGGCTCCAGCTCAGCGATGAGGAGCTTGAGACATGGCTGTAAGCGACAATCGCGTCACGTTCTGGTTCGGCTGCAACATGCTGCGCCACGCCGAAATGATCCGGCTGTCCATTATGCTGCTGGAGCGTGCAGGCTACGATGTCCGCGCCGCTGGCGGCCCGGCCTACTGCTGCGGCACCGCCCACGACCATCAACCGCATGCGGCGAGCAACATGGCGGGCCGGACCGTCGGCCGCTTCAATGAAGCCGTCGCGAAGGACGATCGCGGCACTGTCGTGACCTGGTGTCCCTCGTGCCACATGCATATGTCCGACATCATGGCGCCGGGCAACACGGTTGCGTTCGATATTGCGCACATTTCCGAATTGCTGGCAGCATCAATCGATCGGCTGGCGCCGCTGTTGACCGTGCCGGTGCCGCGCCGCGTGCTGCTGCACCGGCATCTCGGGTTTTCAACCCACGTGCCGATCAACGATCGGATTGCCAGCATCTTGTCGCGAATACCGGGGCTCGAACTGATCGATGGACCTGCGGTACCCGGCCACATGTGCAGCGGCATTGCTGCCGTGCCAGGCGCGCTGAAGAAGGTGATGGGCGTGACCTGGTCGGCGGCGGTCGCAAATCGCGCTGACACCGTGTGCACGATCTTTCATCCATGCCATCGCGAATTCGCAGCGCTCGACGGTCGCGACAACATAGGGGTCAGGAACTGGGTTCAGCTCGTTGCCGAGGCAATGGGGATCGAAGCCAGCGACGCCTATGTTGGCTGGCGCAATGGCGCCGCGCCCGATATCGCGGCCATCGAGCGTGCCGAGCCATCGCGCTATCAAGCGCTGATTGAACCTGAACTGCGCGCGCCGCCGTTGCTCGCGGCCTCCGCAACTGTGCCGGAGTAACGAGCCGGCACGAGGTTGCATAAGGACCAGAAATGAACTTTGCCGTTCGGGTCTCTAGGCGCGCGCCCACTCAGCCGCCTGCCGCACGTGCTGTTTGAGCATCAGCACGTCGAACCCATGGACGAGGATGCGATGGCCGCGACGAAGATTGCCTTGCGTCTGCTCCTTCGTGAGCGCGGCCGCACCGAGCGCGATACCGGCCTTCATCACCGCTTGCTCCACATGATTCACCGCGTCAAGCAGGATCGGCGCGTCAAACCTGCCCGGCACGCCGAGCTCGGTCGACAGGTCGAACGTTGCGATGATCATGTAGTCGATGCCATCGACCCTGCAGATGTCTTCGATGTTGTCGACGGCGGCCTTGGTCTCGATCAGCAGGCCGCACACGATCTCGGGTCCGCGCTTGGGCAGGTAGTCGTGCAACTCGACGCCCCAGCGCGAGTGCGCAATGAACGGGCCCCAACCGCGCCGTCCGTGCGGCGGGTAGCGCGTCAGGGCGACGCACTCGGCGGCCTCCGCGGCGGTGCGCACCAGCGGAAACATCACCCCCTCGGCGCCGGCGTCGAGCGCGGGCTTCACGTATGCCTCGTCGCGTTTGGCGACGCGCACCCATGGCGAGCAGGCCATGCCGGCAGTCGCAGCGACCATCGCATGGAGATTTTCCATACCGGTCGGAGCATGCTCCTGATCTATCACGAGCCAATCAGCGCCTGCTGCGGCGATGGCCTGTGTCACCACGGCGGACGGGATCAGGCAAAGGAATCCGCCTAGCAGGTCCTTGGTCTTGTGGATACGATCCTTCATGCTGCTCATCGCCGTGCTCCATGGCCATGCGAAGGTGGTTGACGCAGTGTCCGCCGTTCGGGGCCTGAAGTCATGAAATGACGCTGAAGAATTTCGGAAATGGTGTTGAATCGAGCGGTTATGGCGACGAACTATCGGTTTGGGTCGTTTCTCCTTGATGCGGATTCGGAGGTCCTGTTCCGCGGCACCGAGGTAATCGCGCTCGGACGGCGGCCCGTCGCCTTGTTGCGTGTGCTCGTGCAGCATGCCGGGGCGCCAGTTTCCAAGGATGCGCTAATGGCCGCTGCGTGGAGCGGACTTGTTGTCGAGGAGAGCAACCTGCCGGTGCAAATCGCCGCGCTGCGGCGGGTGCTGGCCGAGGAGCCAGGCGGCGAGACCTGGATCGAGACGTTGCCTCGCCGTGGCTACCGCTTCGCCGGTCCGGTGGCTGCCGTCCAGCACGACCGCGGAATGCCGGCCACGACTGCGGCCGCAGCGCGGGTCGCAGGCGATCCGCCAGGCGAGCAGCCGTCGATCGCGGTGCTGCCGTTCGTGAACCTGACTGGCGCCGGCGATCAGCAGCATTTCGGCGACGCCGTTGCCGACGACATTATCACGGCGCTGACGCGCTTCCGCTGGTTCTTCGTCGTCGCGCGCCAGTCGAGCTTTGCTTTCCGAGATTCCACGATCGATGTACGGGAGATCGCGAGCCGGCTCGGCGTGCGCTACGTGCTGGAGGGAAGCCACCGTCAGTCGGGGAAGCGTGTCCGGATCACCGCGCAGCTTATCGACGCCGCGAGTGGCAGCCACATCTGGGCTGAGCGCTACGAGCGCGACATCGCTGACATCTTCGCAATCCAAGACGACATTGCCGACAGCGTAGTCGGCGCGATCGAGCCGGAACTGCTCAAGAAGGAGTCGCATGTGAGTGTCGCGTGCGTTGGCGATATGACAGCATGGGATCTCGTGCGGCGGGGTGTGTGGTATTTCCACCACGTCGCGCCGGAGACGCACGCACAGGCGCGCGATCTGTTCCGCGCGGCCGCAAAGCTCGAGCCGCAGTCGCCCGATCCGCACATCTGGCTTGCCCGCGTGTCGGGCGGGATTGTGCTCTGGGGTTGGAGCCAGGAGCCTGAGGCCGTTTGCCAGGAGGGTCTCAGCGCCGCGCTGACCGCGATCAGCCTCGACGAGAAGAATCCCTATGCCCATTACGGCCTGGCGATCACAAGCTGCGGCGCGAACCGTCTGGAGCAGGCCGAGCGCGCTGCAGAGCGAGCGATAGCGCTCAGCCCGAGCTTCGCGCTCGGCTATCTCGTCCGCGGCATGGCGACGCTCTATCTCGGCAAGGCGGAGGAGGCCAAGTCAGCGCTGCAGCACGGGCTGCGACTCAATTCGCACGATCCGCACAATTTCGTCTGGTTCGATCTGTTCGCGCTCGCGCACCTGTTCACAGGCCAAATCGACCGTGCCGCCGAGGCTGCGACGCAGGCCCTGAAGATTCGGCCGAACTCGCGTCTCACGCTCGAAGTCATGGCAATATGTCGCGCCGCGAGCGGACAGACGAATGAAGCCCGACAGTGCCTGGCGGCCGCCCGTCAGGTCTCAGCCCACCCCATGGCGATTCTTGCTCCCCTCAGGGCGCGCAATCCGGAATGGCACCGGGAGATCGAACGGCTGCTTCACAAAGCCAGAGAAGGCTGACGCAAACGGCGTCATTCGGGCATGCCCGAACAAGCCGCGCAAGTATTTCAAACAGCGTTTCAAACAAGCGCGCACGAAAAGAGCAAATCCATCTCCCTTGCAGGGAACTGGATTGCATGACTACGTGTGCGCCACGAACAATTACCTCAAGAGGAAAAATCATGTCCCAAGGAAAGCGCATCGTTCTGGCCTCGCGCCCGCATGGCGAGCCCACGCCGGCCAATTTCAGGCTCGAAGATTACGCGCCGCCGACACCGGGCGCGGGCGAGGTCCTGCTCCGCACCATCTGGCTGTCGCTCGATCCCTATATGCGCGGCCGCATGGCCGACGGGCCGTCCTATGCCGCGCCGGTGCCGGTCGGCGGCGTGATGGAGGGCGGCACGGTGAGCGAGGTGATCGCCTCCAACAATCCCGGCTTTGCCAAGGGCGATATCGTGCTGTCGCGCGCAGGCTGGCAGACGCATGTGCTGTCCGACGGCAAGGGCCTCGCCAAGATCGACCCGAAGATCGCGCCGATCTCGACTGCGGTCGGTGTGCTTGGCATGCCCGGCATGACCGCCTATACGGGACTGCTCGAGATCGGCAAGCCGCAAGCGGGTGAAACCGTGGTGGTGGCGGCCGCATCCGGCGCGGTCGGCTCGGCGGTCGGCCAGATCGCCAAGATCAAGGGCGCGCGTGCGATCGGCATTGCCGGCGGCAAGGATAAGTGCGCCTACGTCAAGAACGAGCTCGGCTTCGACGAGTGCCTCGATCATCGTGATCCCAATCTCGCCGCCAAGCTGAAGGAGGCCTGCCCAAAGGGCATCGATGTCTATTTCGAGAATGTCGGCGGCGCGGTGTTCGACGCGGTGTTTCCGCTGCTCAATGCGTTCGCGCGGATCCCGGTCTGCGGCCTGATCGCGCATTACAACGACACTGAAGCGCATGCGCCGAAATGGGCCGGCGCGATGATGCGCAACATCCTGACCAAGCGGCTGACCTTCCGCGGCTTCATCGTCAGCGACTTCGCCGCCATGCATGGCGACTTCCTGCGCGACATGTCGCAGTGGGTGCGCGAGGGCAAGGTCAAGTACAAGGAGTTCGTGACCGAGGGCCTGGACAGCGCGCCGGAGGCCTTCATGGGCCTGCTCAAGGGCGCCAATTTCGGCAAGCAGCTGGTCCGGGTCGGGCCCGACAAGGCTTGAGCGCATAGCGTTTTCGAGCGAAGCGGGTACCGCTTCGCGTCAAGAAAATGCGTCAAAATGGGGCTTTCCAGCTCCCATTCCGCGCAACAAAGTATCAAAAACGCAACATTGGCGGGCTTTTGGGGGCATTCCGGCCCCCATTTGCTTGACGGGGACCCGGAGCAGTTGATTCAATATGGCTATATTTCAGGTGTAGCCATGGTTTTTGAAGCTATTGTTTTCGGGGTCATTATTCTCGCCGTCGGCTATTGGGCGACGATGTTCGTCATGGGCCGCCGTGACGACGTCCTGCATGGAAAATTCGTCGAGGAGGAGCCGGCCGCCGAGCCGCCGCGCCTCATGCGACCCACGCCTCGCGTGCGGCCCGCGCCGGCAGCGCCGCAACCGAACAAGGACTCGCTGCAGGCGCTGCTCACCGTCATCAAGCGGGACCTCCACGACGCCGCGCGGAGCTGATGCGCGGAGCCGGGTGCACACCGCTCCATCCACGTCATTGCGAGGAGCTCGCGACAAAATTGCAAAGCAATTTTGCGCTGAAGCGACGAAGCAATCCATTTGCCCGCTTGCGGCGCGATGGATTGCTTCGCGGAGCCTGTCATCCGGCGGCGCTTCGCGCCGACCGGGTGGCTCGCAATGACGGTGGCAAGGAGTCTCGCCGTTAGGCCGGCTCCTTGCCGAGCAGCATGTCCAGATCGACATCGACCTGGCCCTTGGCCCTGACGTGGCGGACCTCGAAGCTGTCCGGCTGGAAGCGGTACTCGACAAGACCGACTTCCTTGACGCCGATCACTTCCTGCCGCGCATCGGAAATGATGAAGCCGGCCGAGGGCGTCCAGATGTGCCGGACATGCTCGAACGTGTAGTCGCGGCGCTGGTGCACATGGCCGCTGCCGACCAGGCGCCAATCGACCTTGCCGAACATCTCGATCAGGCGGCGGCGCGCCGGCTGCGGCACGTAGCGGATCGCGGTCTCGACGCGCTCGGCATCGTAGGGCACGTCGAGATAGAGCGGCTTGTGCACGAACAGCGCGACCGGCCGGCCGACGGCCTTGTCGAGCGTGCCTGCGAGCCAGTCGAACTGCTCGGCCTCGCTGTCGAGGCCGGTGTTCATGATCAGCGAATTGAGGCCGATGAAGCACCAGCCGGCGGCGTCGAAATGCCAGCGGTCCTCGCCGAGCACCGAGGTGAAGGCGCCGCGCGTTTGTTCGGTCGGCAGTTGCGCCGGCACCGGGCCGACCGCGGTCGGATTGTCGCCGATGTCGTGATTGCCCGGCAGATAGAGGCAATCGATCGGCAGCGCGTTGTGCAGCTCCTTGGCAAACATCATGTCGTCGCGGCTGGTCGGCCCGTCGAACGAGACGTCGCCGGAGTTGAGCAGGAGATCGGGACGCGTCGCATCGATGTGCTCGCTGACGCGATGAAAGTTGTCGACGAGCGGCTTGAAGCGGCGCGCGAGGTGGGTGTCGGAGATTTGGGTCAGGCGAAACTGGGGCATGCATCGCTCCTTTCGCCGCGAGGATAGGTCGGCGCGAAGTCGGAACGATGACGATTTCGTCGACTTATTCGCCACCCCGTTTGATGCGTTGTTTGATGTCTTGTTTGAAGAGTCTTGCTTGAAGCGTTGGCGTCGGCCCTAGATCGCGAGCTGCATGATCGAAGGCGTCGGCGCGGCAGCCGGACCGACGCGGCTTCCGAGCAGTCCGGTGTTGGAATTTGTTCCCGTCACGGCCGGCTGTGCGTCGAGCCCAAGATAGGCCAGCGCATCGTGGCCCATGTCGTAGGCCGCAAAGCCAAGCAGGGCGAGCAGCAGCGCCGCGGCGAGGGAGTGCCTGACGATGTCGCGCGTCGAGCGATAACCGCAGCGGAAATAGACCGAGAACAGGACCGCGACGAGGAGCGCTGCGGCGACGCCGGCGAGCCCCGACATCACCATGCCGAGCCCGCCATCCGCCGAATCGTCGAACCAGCCGATGCCGGGGTCGATCACCTTCAGCAGGGAGCTGAGGAGATCGCCGAGGGACGCCGCCGCCAGGGCCGCGCCGTCGAGGATCGGGGTGATGATGCGCATCGCGCCATCCCTGGGAACTGAAACCGCCATTGGTCCCGGGAGTTGGTCAGCCGGGCTCGGATGATGGTTCAACGGGTTACCGCGTACGCTTCATTGTCAGGGCCGCGGGCGGCGGCTAAGAGGGCGGCCGGGTGCCCGCGGCCGAGGGAGATTCTCGATGTCGGTTCAAATGGTTCTATTGCCGGTCTTCATCCAGATTGGGCTGACCTTCGCGCTGTTGTTCGCGATGGCGACGGCGCGCACGCGGACGCTGGCGAGCGGCGAGACCCGGATGAAGGATATCGCGCTGCGCGAGCCCAACTGGCCCGCCCGCGCCACCCAGTTCGCCAACTGCTTTGCCAACCAGTTCGAGCTGCCGGTGCTGTTCTATGTCCTGATCGCCATTGCGCTGCCGCTGCGCCGTGCCGATCTGTTCATCGTGCTGATGTCCTGGGTGTTCGTGGTGACGCGGTTTGCCCATGCCGGGGTGTTCGTCACCTCCAACGACGTGCGGCCGCGCTCGCTCGCCTGGTTCGCCGGCGTGCTGGTGCTGGCGGCGATGTGGCTGTATTTCGCGCTCAGACTGCTGCTGCTGATCTGATGCGCCCAACCGAAAGAGATCAATGACCCCCGCTGCCCGGCTCACCGCCGCGATCGAACTGATCGCCACCATCGACGCACAGCGCATTCCTGCGGCGAAAGCGCTGAAGGAATGGGGCACCGCGCACCGCTATGCCGGCTCCGGCGATCGCGCCGCGATCTCCGGCCTGATCTGGGACGTGCTGCGCCGGCAATCCTCGGCGGCCTGGTTGATGCAGGACGACAGCGCCCGGTCGCGTGTGCTCGGCATGCTCAAGCTCGAGCGCGGCATGGATATCCCGACCATCTCGGCGCTGTGCGATGGCGGCCGCTTCGCGCCGGATCCGCTGACCGCGGCCGAGGAGGCTGCATTGGCCTCGCGCACGCTCAAGGATGCGCCGGCCCACGTCGCGGGCGACTATCCGGACTGGCTCGACCCGCATCTCGCCAAGGTGTTCGGTGATGACCGCGCCGCGGAAGCGACCGCGATGGCGAGCCGCGCGCCGCTCGATCTGCGCGTCAACACGTTGCGCGGCAAGCGCGAGAAGGTGCTGCCGCGGCTGTCGCATCTCGGCGCCAGGGAAACGCCGTGGTCGCCGCTCGGCCTGCGTATCGAGCTCGGCGCCGACGCCCGCAATCCCGGCATCCATGCCGAGGAGGATTTCATCAAGGGCGCCATCGAGGTTCAGGACGAGGGCTCGCAGCTCGCCGCGTTGTTCTCGGCGGCAAAGCCCGGCGAGCAGGTGATCGACCTCTGCGCCGGCGCCGGCGGCAAGACGCTGGCGATTGCAGCTCAGATGCAAGGCAAGGGCCGGCTGATCGCGACCGACAGCGACAAGCGCCAACTCGCGCCGATCCATGAACGGCTGTCGCGCGCCGGCGTGCACAATTGCGATGTCCGCACGCCGCGCGGCGAGGAGGAGGTGCTGTCCGACATCAAGGCCTCAGCCGACCTCGTGCTGATCGATGCGCCGTGCACCGGTACCGGCACCTGGCGCCGCAATCCCGACGCCAAATGGCGGATGCGCCCCGGCGCGCTCGAGGTGCGGCTGAAGGACCAGGCCGAGGTGCTGGAGCGCGCGGTGCCGCTGGTGAAGGCCGGCGGCCGCATCGCCTACATCACCTGCTCGGTGCTGGCGGAGGAGAACGGCGAGCAGGTCAGGGCATTCATCGCGCGGCATCCGGAGTTTTCCGCGCAGCCGCCGGAGCAGACCGCATCGGTGCTGTGGGACAAGGCCGAGGCGTTTGGAGAGGCCGCGCTGCAATCAGCGGAAGGCCTGCTGATGACGCCGCGCCGCACCGGCACGGACGGGTTCTTCGTCTCGGTGCTGAAGAAGGCGTGACGCTTTCTCCGCCGTCATTGCGAGGAGCGAAGCGACGAAGCAATCCATGGCTCCGCATATGCGGCACGATGGATTGCTTCGCGGAGCCTGTCATCCGGCGGCGCTTCGCGCCGACCGGGTGGCTCGCAATGACGGGGCGGGCAGTGTGCCAACTGCTATGACGCAGCCGAGCACGTGCCCACACGCACCGGCGTTCTGCTCACCACGATCACCCAGAACAGCAACGCGACGGCGCTGATCGCGGCGCCCAGCACGCAGACGCCGATCCAGCCGGTCGCCGCGTAGGCCATCGTCGAGCTGATCGCGCCGAAGCCGGTGCCGATCGAATAGAACACCATGTAGCCGCCGACCAGCCGGCTCGCGGCCTCGGGGCGCGCGGCGACGATCAGGCTCTGGCTGGTGACGTGGATCGCCTGCACCGCGAAGTCGATCATCAGCACACCAACCACCACCAGCCATAGCGACGTGTTGAGGCAGGCGATCGGCACCCAGCCGGCCAGCATCAAGAGCAGCGATAATCCGGTGGTGCGCTGGCCCCAGCCGCGATCGGCGAGCTGGCCGGAATTACGCGCCGCCAGCGCGCCGGCAAGGCCCGCGATCCCGAGCATGCCGATGGTGGTGTGCGACAGCGACAGTGGGGGTGCAGCGAGCGGCAGCACGACCGAACTCCAGAACACGCTGAAGCTTGCGAAGATCAGGAGCGCGAACACCGCGCGCTCGCGCAACACCCGTTCCTCGGCGAATAGCGCGACCGTCGAGCGCAGCAGTTTTGCATAGGACGATCCGGCCATCGGCTGCGGCGCATGCCGCGGCAGCGCGCGCGCCAGCAGCGCCGCCAGCACCAGCGTCAGCGCAGCGGAAGTGAGATAGACCACGCGCCAGCCGGCGAGATCGGCCAGCGCGCCGGCGGCAAAACGCGCCAGCAGGATACCCGACACCACGCCGCTGGTGACGGTGCCGATGGTGCGGCCGCGGTCGGCGGGGGCCGCCAGTGTCGCGGCGTAGGCGACCAGCACCTGGATCACGACCGCAAGCAGCCCGACCAGCACCATGCCGGCGAGCAGCACGGCAGCATTCGGCGCGGTGCCGACGAGGGCGAGCGTGAGCGCCGACAGCACGGTCTGGCCGACGATCAGCCTGCGGCGGTCCCAGAGATCGCCGAGCGGCACGATCAGCATCAGCCCGAAGGCGTAGCCGATTTGCGTCAGTGTCACGACGCCGCCGATCACCGCGGGCGTGATGGCAAGATCCCGCGCCATGGTGTCGAGCAGCGGCTGCGCGAAATAGATGTTGGCGACGCTGAGCCCGCAGGCGACCGCGAACAGCAGCACGACGGCGGGCGGGAGAGCGCCTGCCGTCGTGTGGCCCGCCCTGTCATCCGCCGTGTTGGCCTCCTTGGCCGGTGAGGCCTCTGCCATGGTCTGGTTCGTCATCTTGCCTCTGCTGTATCTGCAATCTGGTCTTATGATGAGACCAGTTGCGTCGAACGCTGTCTAGTCCTATTTTAAGACCAGTTCGGAATCGTGATCGAGGAGGAGGGCCGCGATGAAGCGGACCGGTTTCGCCAAGGCGGACTGCCCGGTGGCGCGCGCGCTGGATGCGATCGGCGACTGGTGGTCGCTGTTGATCGTGCGCGACGCGTTCGACGGCCTGCGCCGGTTCGGCGACTTCCAGAAGAATCTCGGCATCGCCAAGGGCATGTTGACGACTCGGCTGCGCACGCTGATCGAGCTCGGCGTGCTCGAGCAGGTCGCGGCGTCCGATGGCAGCGCCTATCAGGAATATGTGCTGACGAAGCGGGGCCACGACCTGTTCCCGATCGTGGTGGGTCTCAGGCAATGGGGCGAAGCGCATCTCTACGCGCGCGGCGAGGCGCATTCGGTGCTGCTGGACCAGGCCGGGCAGGCGGTCGGCCAACTCGTCCTGCCGTCGAAGAGCGGCAAGCCGCTGGGCTGGGCGGATACGAAGGTGAAGAAAGTTGGCGCGCGCCTGCGATGAGCGCCGAGCTCTCTCCACGTCATTGCGAGGAGCGAAGCGACGAAGCAATCCATCGTTCAGCATATGCGGACAAATGGATTGCTTCGCTTTGCTCGCAATGACGGGGATGGAGTCGGGCTGTCGCCCTTCGAGACGGTCGCTTCGCGACCTCCTCAGGGTGACGGGAGAGAGTTTAAGTACCGCTTCAATCCACAATGAACAGCGTCGCGCCGGTCGCCGTCGACGAACGGTGCGCGGCGTCGCCGAAATCGGAGACCTGGTAGCTCATGCCGGGCTTCAGCGTGAATCTGCGGCCGTCGCGCAGCTCGGTGTCGAGTTCGCCGCTGACGACGTAGAGCACATGGCCGCGGTCGCACCAGTGGTCGGCGAGATAGCCCGGCGAATACTCGACCATCCGTACGCGGAGATCGCCGATGTTGAGCGTGCGCCACAGCGCTTGCCCGGTCTCGCCGGGATGTACTGAAGGCTCGACGTTGCTCCAGTCGGTGACGGTGAAGGGCAGGGTCGGGATTTTCATCGGAGCGTTGTCCTGAAGTTTTGATCATTCTACGCGTTTGCATCCACAAACGCAGGCGTCATCCTGAGGTGCGCGTCGAGCGGTGCGGAAGCAGCGCTCGGCGAGCCTCGAAGGATGGTTGGAGCCGGGCCGTCGCCCTTCGAGACGCACTACGCGCTCCTCAGGGTGACGGGTGACTGCACGTGACCACCTCAATGCACCAGATGGTTCGCCGAACCTTGCCGGATCTTGCCCTGATCATCGAGCCGCAGATACTCGCAGATCTTCTTGCCGCGCTCGTTCTGGTAGAACACCACGACGCTGTCGGGCGAGACATAGAGATCGATCAGCTCGAAATGCAGCTCCGGCAGTTTCGCCAGCGCCGCACTCCAATAGGCGCGCAGCTGGGCCTTGCCGCGCACGGTGCCGGACGCGCCGAAGCCGAACGCCGGGATCCGGTCCGAGGTCATCTCGGTATCTTCCGAATACATCGCCAGCACGCGCTCGAGGTCGCGCGCGTTCCAGGCGGCGACCCAGTCATGGCCGAGCGCGGTGAGGCGGGACGGGTCGTGAAAATCGGGCATCGGTTTCCTCCATGGTGGTTATGGTCAAATTAGGTCAATAATACTGACCTATATCGATTTGTCCATGCCCAAAGAAGAATGTGGGCGCAACGCTGGCCGCGGTTGCGGGGGCGGGCGCTGTCGCGTATCTGCTTGCCATGACAGCCCAGCACACAGACCGTGAATCGTCGGCGCCCTCGGTGGCCTCGGCGCATGACAAGATTCTGATTGTCGATTTCGGCAGCCAGGTGACGCAACTGATCGCCCGCCGCGTCCGCGAGATGGGCGTCTATTCCGAGATCGTGCCGTTCCAGAAGGCGGAGGCCGCCTTCAAGGAGATGAAGCCGAAGGCGGTGATCCTGTCCGGCGGCCCGGAATCGGTGCACGAGACCGGCTCGCCGCGCGCCCCGCAGCTGATCTTCGAATCCGGCGTCCCTGTG
This sequence comes from Bradyrhizobium sp. INPA03-11B, assembly GCF_040446015.1. NCBI lineage: Bacteria > Pseudomonadati > Pseudomonadota > Alphaproteobacteria > Hyphomicrobiales > Nitrobacteraceae > Bradyrhizobium > Bradyrhizobium sp. INPA03-11B. Next base: position 22,404 of record NZ_JASGSR010000050.1, on the reverse strand, counting down.
CTCGGCATCTGCTACGGCCAGATGACCCTGGCGGCTCAGCTCGGCGGCGAGGTCGAGGGTGGGCATCACCGCGAATTCGGCCGCGCCGATGTCGAGGTGAAGACCGACAGCCAGCTGTTCGACGGCATCTGGAACCACGGCGAGAAGCACCAGGTGTGGATGAGCCATGGCGATCGCATCACCAGGATGCCGCCCGGCTTCTCCGTTGCCGGCACCTCGCCGAACGCGCCGTTCGCGATCATCCAGGACGAGAAGCGGAAGTATTACGGCCTGATGTTCCACCCCGAAGTGGTGCACACGCCCGACGGCGCAAAACTGCTGCGCAACTTCGTGCGCAAGGTCGCGGGGCTGACCGGCGACTGGACCATGCGCGCCTTCCGCGAGGAAGCGATCGAAAAAATTCGCGCCCAGGTGGGCAAGGGCAAGGTGATCTGCGGCCTCTCCGGCGGCGTCGATTCCGCCGTCGCAGCCGTGCTGATCCACGAGGCGATCGGCGACCAGCTCACCTGCGTGTTCGTCGATCACGGCCTGCTGCGGCTCGACGAGGCCAAGACCGTCGTCGACCTGTTCCGCAACCACTACAACATCCCGCTGGTCCATGTGGATGCGTCGAAGCAGTTCCTCGGCGAGCTCGAAGGCGTCACCGACCCCGAGGTGAAGCGCAAGACCATCGGGCGCTTGTTCATCGACGTGTTCGAGGCGGAGGCGAAGAAGATCGGCGGCGCTCAGTTCCTGGCGCAGGGCACGCTCTATCCCGACGTGATCGAGAGCGTCTCCTTCACCGGCGGCCCGTCGGTCACCATCAAGTCGCACCACAATGTCGGCGGCCTTCCGGCGCGCATGAACATGAAGCTGGTCGAGCCCTTGCGCGAGCTGTTCAAGGACGAGGTGCGCGTGCTCGGCCGCGAGCTCGGCCTGCCCGAAGTCTTCGTCGGCCGCCACCCGTTCCCGGGCCCCGGCCTTGCGATCCGCTGCCCCGGCGACATCACCCGGGAAAAGCTCGACATCCTGCGCAACGCGGACGCCGTCTATATCGACCAGATCCGCAAGCACGGCCTCTATGACGCGATCTGGCAGGCTTTTGCGGTGCTGCTGCCGGTCAAGACCGTCGGCGTCATGGGCGACGGCCGCACCTACGAATACGTCGTGGGCCTGCGCGCCGTCACCTCGACCGACGGCATGACCGCCGACTTCTACCAGTTCGACATGAAATTCCTGGGCGAGACCGCCACGCGCATCATCAACGAGGTGAAGGGCGTGAACCGGGTGGTGTACGACGTGACGAGCAAACCGCCGGGGACGATTGAGTGGGAATAATTCGGGCCCGTCCGGAACTATCCCGTTCTATCCAATTGCACGAGTTAACAGACTGATTTTACGACTTTATTCGTCATCTACGTTCGACATCTATCGGCACGCATAAATCCTGACTGACGGAGTGCCTGACGGTGCCGCCGTCCATTGAAACTACCGATCCTGATCAATACCGTCATGCGCGATGCTGCGTCTGACGGTATTTTTCTTTGCCTAAGTATCTGCAAAACAAGGAAATCTCTGGTCAAACGCTGCTCAAGAGTGGCTGACGGTATTTGCCTGGAGGGGGAGTCCTTGCTGACAGACGCTGCGCTTAAAGCGCTGAAACCAAAGGAAAAATCATACAAGGTCACCGACCGCGACGGCATGTACGTGGTTGTATCGCCCGCCGGGACGCTGTCGTTCCGGCTCGACTACCGTCTGCATGGTCGACGCGAGACTGTAGTTCTCGGAAAATACGGCCCGACAGGGTTGTCGCTCGCACGCGCTCGCGAGAAGTGCATCGATGCGAGGCGCGCAGTGGGCGAGGGGCGGTCACCGGCTATCGAGAAGCAGCGCGAGAAACGGCGTCTTCTTGAAGCAAGGAGTTTTGGCGAGCTTGGAGAGAAGTGGCTTGTCGCGGCACCCATGGCCGACAGTACCCGGGCAATGCGGCGATCGATCTTCGAACGCGAGCTGTTGCCCGTTTGGCGCAAGCGCCTTCTGAAGGAGATCGCACCGGACGATCTTCGTGCCCATTGCGCTGCCATCGTTGAGCGCGGCGCTCCCGCAACGGCGATCCACGTCCGCGATATTGTGAAGCAGATCTACGGATTTGCGATCTTGCACGGCGAGAAGATTGCAAATCCGGCGGACGAGGTGGGGCCCGCGTCGATCGCGAACTTTGTCCCGCGAGACCGTTCGCTTTCTCCGACTGAAATTCGCGTCATGCTCAAACAACTGGATCATGTCGCGACACTGCCCACCATCAGGCTGGGAATGCGTCTGTATCTGCTCACGATGGTCCGCAAGAGCGAGCTGCTTGATGCCACATGGGATGAAGTCGATTTCGAGAATGCAGTCTGGACAATTCCCAAGGAGCGTATGAAGCGCTCAAAGGCGCACAACGTGTATTTCTCGCGCCAGGTGCTCGATATCTTCATCGCGCTGAAGACCTGCGCGGGAAATTCAAAGTACGTCCTGCCGTCGCGCTACGACGCCGATGCTCCAATGTCACGAGCAACCTTCAACCGCGTGACGTACCTCGTGGTCGAGCAAGCCGGCAAGAACGGCCTTCCGCTGGAGGCCTTTACAGTGCATGACCTGCGAAGAACCGGCTCAACCCTTCTGAACGAACTCGGATTCAACAGTGACTGGATCGAAAAGTGTCTCGCACACGAGGATGGTCGCTCCTCGCGGGGAGTCTACAACAAGGCCGAGTACGAGGTGCAGCGTCGGCATATGATGCAGGAGTGGTCGAACATTATTGATGCCTGGGTCGGTGGCCAGAAATACATCCCGGTCCTCATTCCGCCTTCGATGCCGCTCCTGCAACCCGACCCGGCCCTTTAACCGGACGGGTCCGGCGTTGCCTCACGTCCGGATGAGGTGCGCGGGCTGGCGGTCTTGACCTGCGTGCAGCCAGCCAGGCTTCGACCTCAGCGAGGTCCCACACGACACATCGGGCCGAAAGCGCGAACCGCCTCGGAAACTCGCCGCGCTGCTCCATCTCATAGATGGTGCTGTCGGCGAGCGGGACCATCTCGCGAAGCTGGTCTCGCCGGATGGTGCGCTTGATGGGTGCGATTTCCCGACGTGCCATGAGCTGTCCTGCAGACGATTGAGACCAATAGGTGCTGTGCAACTAGAGTTCTGGGCCCCACCCGGCAACCGGCTGGCTAGCGTGTCGTATGAAAAGAAACGTTTGGCAGTGCCGGATATGAAGGTGATGCAGCCAGTTCGCTTGCGCGCCGGCAGCAGGAAACGCATCATGCCTGCGCGAGGAGGGCGCCGCTTAAAGAACGATTGTCAGCAAGCCTATACCCCGGACGATCAATGTGCATTTTATCGGAAGCATCAGAGGTGGCAGACGAGCATGACCTACCAAATTTTGAATGACGATGGCCTCCCTATGGACTCTCACGCCGAGCTCGATACGAGCGGCATCACTTTGTTTAGTCGGGGTGGCAGCACCGCCAAGGGAAATGTGTCGAATGCCGAGTATGGACCTGCGCTTCGTCTCCTTCTCCGGCGTATCGTCTCCGCTCGGTTGCCGTTTGACCGCGCATGGGTAGACAGTCTTGACGTTCAGCGCTTGCCTATCGAGCAACGCATCATTCTGTCCAGCGGCGAACTTGATGCGGAGGGGTCATCGGCCTTCACACTTATGTCTAGGCGAATGAAGTTGGTGGGCCAGGGAGCAGGCCGAACGGGTGGCAATTCGACGAAGAAAATTCGCATCCAGTTTGCGGCAGACGTGAAGTTGTCAGAACTGGAGTCGGCGCTTCGGACAATTCAAGTCCAGGAAGATGTGAGGAGTGCAGAAAGGCTTCCCGCTGAGACATTTCGCGGGGTAACAGCAGAGCACGTTTGGAACGCAGTGGAAAAATTGCGTCAGCCGAACTTCCGACATGCATACGGTCCTTCGATCGACTTTGATCTGATTACAAATGCGGAAGAACGCTTTCCGCCAAAAGCCGTGTTTGGCCTGGCCGCGACAGAAGCTCTCGGTTATGAGATTTTGCCCAAGCATTTCTCGGGTGGACGAGGCACTCCATGCTTCCGAATTCTCGAGAGCGCCGGCTTCGCCATTGTTGCAAAAGGAGAGGAAAGCCGACCGATAGTTGTTCCCGAGTCTCCAGATGATCGGTCGTGGACCGAAGGAAAGCCTCGCCTTGTCGCCCATCTGCGGAAAGAACGTGCGTCGGGACTGGCACAAGCCAAGAAGGATTGGTTTGTTCGTACGCATGGCAAGCTATTCTGCGAGCGCTGCGGCATGGACCCGGTCGTGATTTATAAAGGAGCGCATGGTGCTGCGTGCATTGAGGTCCATCACCACTCAGTGCAGGTAGAGGAAATGGCAGAAAGTCATTCGACCAGGCTTGAAGACCTGCAATGTCTTTGTGCGAATTGTCATCGCGTGGAGCACCGTCTGCTAAAGCTGGCGTTGAACAGGCGAGTCGACAGCGTCCCGTTGGAGTCCTGATCGAAACGTCATCCGATATCACGGACCGGTGCTCCGAAACCGAGGGTGGATCGAGCTGATCGCGATCGATTTTCCCGACAGGGGGAAGCAATCGGGTTGAACTAATGACCAATGCAACCATCGTGACTCAGCGAGAGGAGAATCAGGTAGCCCGTTGGCAACTGGGGAGTTGCCAATGGACGAGTTGCCTGAATTTGACGCGCCTGTCTTTAAGAAGCTGGCCAAAAATGACACTGGAGAAGCGAAGGGTAATCAGGGCGGCCCTCTAATCCCCGAGGACCTTGTCTCCTATTTTCCCAGGCTGTCGCGGCCGGTACGCAAGGGGTCGTCGACCGTCCCGATCACCGCTATCCTGGTTGATGGGACTAAAGAACTGGAGACGGTTGCAGCCAGCTACAAGATGCAGACGAGAGGGAACAAGAGGAGCGGCGAGTATCGCGTTACACGTATCGCTCCACTCCACAAGCTCTCGCGTGGTGGTGACATTCTGGTTATCGAACGGAGCTTGTTCGACCGGAGTTTGTACCGGCTGACCCTTCTGAGGAAGGGCACGCGAGAATTCCGGAATGTCGATGCTGTCTCTGCAGGACGGCCATCTGGCGAGATGACCGAGGGACTATCGCCGGTAACAGAAAGACAACTTGAACAAGCGCAGCGTGAGCAGCTTGATCGTGAGAAAGAGAAGTTTGCCCTCTTCGATGCCAACGCGCCGTACCATGAATCCCGAACTCGCCGGTTAGCGAGATCCAGCGCGTTTAGAAGGTTGGTTTCTAACTATTACGGCGGGAGATGTGCACTGTGCGGGCAGGGACTGATCACGGCGAGTGGAGCGTCCGAAGCTGAGGCGGCTCACATCGTACCTCGCGGAAAGCGGGGACAGGATGACGCTCGCAATGGACTGGCTCTGTGCAGATCACACCACTGGGCCTTCGACAAGGGAATGTGGGGCATATTGGCTTCCGGAGCCGTCTTTGTTCGGGCTGATATCAGCAGGCTCGCCGAGAATGCATCTCTGGCTGCGTTCGCAACAAAGAGGCTTCGAAAGCCTGTGAACCACTCAAAGGCTCCGGACAAGAGAGCATTAGCCTGGCATATGAAAAATCTCGTGAAAAAGAAGAGCGTTGCGAGGCAGGCAAAGACGGCCAAAAAAGCCAAGAAGGGCGGCTAAGACTGCCTCGCTTTTACGAGGCCGACAAAATCCTCGACGTTCATCAGCCAGCCCCTTTGCGCGTCGCGGTAGGTGGCGTGTAGAGAGGCCGGCAGCACAAGCTGCAGCTTTTTCGCGCGCATTTCGTCGGTCTGGTTTTCCGAGATGCCGGGCTCCAGCGTGAGCAGGTGCTTGTGCGGGATTCGCTCGGCCTCCGACAGCACCTGTCGCCACCTGTCCTTGCATGTCGACTTCGAGCCGAGCATGGTCAGCTTCTCGGCGTTGAACTTCATGTCCTGGTATGCGGCTTTACCGGGGAAAAGGAAGTCGGGCTTGTTGCGTAGCTCGGTCTCGGCACCACGCTCGAACTTCAGCTCGCGGGCGGAGAACAGCGCGGCGACGTGATGCTCAAGCGATTTGCCAGCACGCGATTTGCGCCGGTTCTGAACGCTGAGGGAAAACGAGATGAAGCCGTCCACATCGGGGACCTTGTCGGTCAGGAAGCCGGCTCGCAGGCGGTCGGCCACGACGAGTCGCTCAAGACGCCGGAACAGAAGCTCCTCGCGTTCAATCCAGGCCATCAGGACGGCGTCAGCGTTGTCGCTGGCGTTCACGTTAGTCAGCGAGTCCCGCGCCAGTTTCGAGAAGTCGGCCGTGGCGGGGAAGTTGATGCCAAAGGGCTCAAGGATGCTGTCGAGCTTGTCGGCTTCCGGCTCCTCGGCATCGATCCCAAGCTCGTCAAGGATGTATCGTGCCGCGAAGTCCAGCCGGGATGACTGGTCCTCCGGGATTTCCTTCACCTTGAACGTGAAGTCGGGTTGTTGTTCAAGGCCGAACAGATAAATGAGCTGGCTCTGGATTGTGCTGTCCTTCGGCGTGATGATGATCATCGCCGTCCCGTCGGGACGCATTGCCACGAAGAACGTGTCGCCTTCGTCCATCAGCGCTGTGACGCCATTTGCATAATAGTAGAGACGGTACTCCGCGGACCTGTGCGCCTGCTTCCTCCGGGAGTCGTACCAGCTCACGACGCTGTCTTCGGAGATCGCTTCCTGTTCGTCACTGAGCCAGATGAAGCGGGCAGGGATCTTCAGCCGGTCATCATCGCCCAGAAGCTTGCGGATATGGCCGCCCTGGAATTCGTGCTGGTGCGAGCGCTTGGGGTCGGCCTCCACAGCGCTGAGGCGTTTGACGGCCACTCCCTCGAAGTAATCGGACAAAAGCCCGCGCTGCATCCTATGCCCCGGCGAGTTCAAAGCGTTTCCTGTTGGACTTTAACCACCTCGAACAACTCTCGATTGCACGCGAAGAGTCAAGACGCGTGCGACCCTTCAGGGCGCATTCCCACACGATCCCGACCCGCCATCCGGCTTCCAGCAGCCTGGTGACGTTGGTCTCATCCCGCGTGACGTTACCGTTGATCTTGGCCCGCCAGAATTCCGGGCGCGAGGAGGGCCATTTGAACAGATGGCAGTTATGGCCGTGCCAGAAGCAGCCGTGAACGAAGAGCACGGCATTCCACTTCGGGAAGACCATGTCCGGCTTGCCGGGAAGTGGCGCATGGATACGGAAGCGAAAGCCCTTCGCGTGGAGCGCCCTGCGCAGGAAGATCTCGGGCCTGGTGTTCTTCCCCCGGATGCCGGACATCATCCGGCTTCGAACCTCCGGAGAGACGACGTCAGCCATTTGCGACGCGAAGGTCGAACGCTCGCTGCGCGTCCTGCTCGGGCTTGACGGCCTCGACGAGATGCGGCTTCACCGCCTTGGCCACGAACTCAACAACCGGCACGACAACGGCATTGCCGAACTGCCGATAGAGCTGGGTGTCAGACACGTCCTTCAGGATGAATGGCTTGCCTGGCCGGTCGAAGCCCATCAGGCGTGCGCATTCAAGCGGAGTGAGGCGGCGAGGGCGATTGCCCTTCTGTTTCACGAGGATCTCCGAGCCGTCCTTGTAGTAGCGCTGCGAAAGGGTGCGTGTCACCTGGTCGGGACCGAAGACACTATAGCCGAAGCCATTACCCGCGGCGTTGTGCTTCTTCTTGTAGTCCTGCAAGTACTTCCAGAGGTGGGGGGTCAGGGTATATTTCGGATCAACCTCGGGCTCGAGGATGCTGCCGAGCTTCGGCCCATCCTCGGCCGAAGGCAACTGAAGCGCCTTGAAATCGAATGTGGTCGGGTCCTTGAAGCCGACGATGAAGATGCGCTGCCGCTTCTGCGGCACCCACGGCTCCGAGCTGATGACACGATGCTGAACATGGTAGCCCAGCTCCTCCTCCAGCACCTTGATGATGGTCTTGAAGGTCTTGCCGCCATCATGGCGTTCGAGGTTCTTGACGTTCTCCAGCACGAATGCCGAAGGCCCATGGTGCTTGATGATCTGCGCGGTGTCGAAGAACAAAGTGCCCTGCGTCTCATCAAGGAAGCCGTGCTTTCTTCCCAGCGCGTTTTTCTTTGATACGCCGGCAATGGAGAAGGGCTGGCACGGAAAACCCGCCAGAAGCACGTCATGCTCAGGGACGAGGTCGGGCTTTTCTGAAAACTCGCGGATGTCGCCGGCGATCGGGTGATTGTCCGGGAAGTTGTTGGCGTAGGTCTTCTGGCTGTTCTTGTCCCACTCGGAGGTGAAGACACATCGGCCGCCGATGCTCTCGAAGCCCTTCCGCAGGCCGCCGATGCCGGCGAACAGGTCTATGAAGCGAAACCAGCCGGGAGTGTCGGCTACGCGGGCTGCGGCAGCCTGTTCCAGTAGTTTCAGCTCGGCGCCTTCGAGCCTGTTTTTGCCATTCTGATAGCGGAACCCGGTGCTGCGAGAAACGCCAATCAGGTGAATGGCTTCGTCGAAGGACAGTCCGGCCTGCTGGCGTAACGTTGTGAATCGCGTCAGTTTACCGGCCACCGTTTGTCCCCCGATTCTGTGTCAGCGAGTCTCACCGTGACACAAAGCTTCCCAGCGAACAATTAAAATGTTCCTAATTTGTTCTTATCTGTGTGATGGCGCACAGGAAAATTAGCGGACCCGTGGTCGGGGGAAGAGCGGCAGCCGAATGAGCATCTGCGCGCGGTTCATCTGCATATCCCGACACCACACGCACAACGTTGATCAGATCATCCTCACCAACTCTGGCAGCATTTTACCGGAAGAACGAAAGGCCAGTGCGGGTGTGCGCTCACCTGTCGAAAGAATGGTTCGCGCTTTCTGCCGGTGAATTCACGCCGCGACTGGTTGGTCGCTGTAGGCGCTAGCGCGGGATCGGAAGCTGACGGAAATCCGCAGTACGGCGCCGATCCCGACGAAATGCCTGGATATCGCGTCTTGCAACCGGGCGTTGCGCCAGCTTATTGTTTCCAAAAGAGATTTGCTGGCCGAGCACAGCACGGAGAGCAGGGGGAGCATCAGGGTTGCCCAGAATTGGACTTGAATTTCTTTTGAATACGGGCGGTGAGTCCGAAGGTCTCAGTGATCCCGGCGTAGAGAATTTCAGAGACAAGCCATTTACAGCTGTGGCCCGCGAAACCGGCCAGAACAGCAGGGATGCGAGACAGGACCACACCAGGCCGGTGCGTCTTACCTTCGACGTCCTTTCGATGAGCTCCGATGATTTTCCTTCAATCACTGCCTTTCGGCAGGCCGCACGACTGTGCCTCAAGAAGGCTGACCGGCCCAAGAACGAGAAGGAGAAGGGGTTCTTCGAGCAGGCGGTTCGTGCCCTTGAGGCCCCGCAGATCAGGGTTCTGAGAATTGCCGACTTCAACACAACGGGTGTTCGCGGTCCCTGTCAGGAAGGATATCCATTCCATGCGCTTGCGAAGTCAGACAGCGTAAGTGCCAAGGAGGATGCGGGCTCTGGAGGCTCATTCGGCATCGGCAAGAATGCGGCGCTCGCTGTCTCTGACATCCAGACCGCATTTATCTCGACTCGCTACCGGGACGCCGACGGTTCCGATCGTGTGCTGTGCATGGGGAAAACGCTCTTCATTTCTCATACCGATGCAGAGGGAAATCCGAGGAGACGCAAAGGCTACTGGGGCAAGCTGGACGGATACCTGCCGCTGGACAATCAGGCCGAGATCCCGGCGTGGCTGCTTCGCGACAACCAGGGTACGTCGATTTTCTCGGCATGTGTGCGCGATGATGACGCTGACTGGCAATACGAGATGGCCGCAGCCATCATCATCAACTTCTTCGGCGCCATCGAGCGTCAGGAGATGGAATTCGAGATCGACAACGGCACCATCAAGATCAACAGGAACACCCTGCAATCCCTCTTCCAGAACCCGAAGGTGATCGAGGCCGTCAGGCTGACGAACGCAGGCGTTGCCTTCGAGACCGCCAGGACCCTGCACGGATGTCTCATCGACGAAAAAACCACGGTGGCCATGCTGGACGTCCAGGGCCTCGGCAAGGTGCAGATGCGTGTGCTCCTGAGAGACGGACTCGGCTACACCATCGGGATTATCCGCAATGGCATGTACATCACGGACAATCTCGCCAAGTTCAACGAGCCCTTCAAGCGCTTTCCCCTGCACCGTGAATTTGCGGTCGTTATCGAACCAGACGGCACAAGTGAAAGTGAATGGTTCAAGCGACTGGAGAATCCGGCGCACGACGACCTTTCAGCAGACCGCATCACAGATCCTCAACTCCGGGCGCAGGGAAAGCGGGCCTTTGAACGGTTGGCCAAACAGATTCGCCAGCGAATCCGGGAGCTCGCGAAATCCGAGCCGACCAGCAGTATGGAGCTCGACGAGCTGAATGATTTCTTTGCGTCGGACGCGGCCCGTGAATGGGACGATACCGGCCCTGAAACCGACCCACGCGTTCTGAAGCCGACTGTGATCCAGAAATCGCCGCCAAGGCCCCGCCGGGCCGCAAGTCCGGCGAGCGAGGATGACGACCCGCCGATTCCTGGTCCGGGCCCACTGCCTCCCGAGCCGGCACCTGGGCCCGGATCCGATCCGGGTTCTGATCCTGGCTCCGGCCCGAAGCCACCCCGACCGCAACCGCAGGCGAGGAGCATTGAACTGCAAGGCGAGCGCAACCTGCTGCTGGACGGCACTTCAGGCACGAAGCGGAGGCTCTTTTTCACGTCACCTGTTACGGGCTCGGTGAACCTGTCGGTGGAGGCCACAGGCCTCAGCAATCCGGACCAGCTCGTCGTGACAGCGGTTTCGGGCGGCACCCTGAACGATGGAAAAATCGAGGTTGCCTGCAAGCGTGGTGAACGCGTCGCGCTTGATATCGAGTTTGACAGTTCATACGCAGGCCCCATCGAGACGTCAGCCGTGGTCGTGCCTCTCGCGAACGGAGCGCCTTCATGAAGCTGAACGAAAGCATGAGGTATCCTCATCCTGTCCTGAGCGATTTCTCTTCTGATTATGTCACCGGTGAATTCAAATGCTCCTTCGTTCAGCAAATGACCGGAGAGGGTGAGCTCAAGCTGACTGCGGAGCTGAGCCTTGATTCCAAGGAGCTGCGGAAGCTGATCGAGGACCAGCAGGCTGCGACCGGCTATTTTGTCGTTTGCCGTCGTACCTACTTCAACGTTCTTCAATCAGCGCCACTGGGACGCAGCGAAAGGCATTTTGACGGGTCAAGGCTGTTCGGCGCCGTCACCTTGCGTCCGGCTGTGTGGACGCTGAACCCTGTACACAACTTCAGTAGCCCGCTCATTCACAAGGAATTCGGCGCGTCGGTTAGTCTTCCGAAGGGGGCGGTTGTTGCCCTTGGACCTGAATTCCGTTTTTCTATCGACAAGAAGAAATTCAAACCATTTGAAAGCATCTTCGAACTGGGGGTGGGTGATGGGATCGAACCGGGCATGGTCCAGGTCGATCCTTTGCGTGACCGTATCACCATCCTCGCCGAACCAAAGACGCACAAGGATCTGGCGGACATGCGAAACATGCCGGCCGGTCGCAGCATCCTGCTGAGTTCTGTCTATATGCCGGCAGTCATGGACGTTCTTGCGCTGCTGCAGAGCGGAGACACAGCCGCAACCGGAATGAACTGGTATCGGGTGTTCAAGGCGAAGTGCGATGATCTCGGCATCAACCCTGCCGACCGTAACGGCTCCCCCCTCATGATTGCCCAGAAGCTCCTGAGGGCACCTCTCAGGAAATCAATAGCCGTAGTGGGGACAATGTAGGATGGTCGCCCAGCTCAAATACCTTTCTGACAAGGCCCTGGCGCAGCTAAAGAGCGGCGTGGCGGCCAATGTTGTGCGATACAGGACAGATGGCTTTCCGGAATTTGCGGATGACCCCGGCTGGAATATCGGCCTCGGGGTTGAGTACGACGACGGGCTGCTGGGAACGCTCGACCGCAGCATGCCGAGAGCTGTTGCTGCAATAGATCTCGCAAATTCCCGCATTGTCGGGAAAGCGCTGGCAAACCTGTCACCTACGCTCGCTAACGAAGAACGCGTCTGGGTACGGCTGTCGCATGTTGAGGCATTCGTCTACGCGCGCGACCGGTGGATAGGGCAGACCGGGGACGAAGCTGTTCCGAAGCTCGTCGAGGACCATTTCTTCGCATCCGGGCAAACGAAGATCCGTGACGATCACGCACTCTCGCGGCTGTGGTGGAACTACCAGATTGCTCGCACCTGCAACCCCGATAATCCGGATGAAGCTCTGTCGCTCATCCTGAAGACCGCGGACATTCGCAGCAATTTTGTCGAGCGGATCTGGATGACCAGTCGCCGCAATATCGCTTCCGGAGTTCTCGGGCTGATGAAGTCAGAGCCGTGGGTTACTGACGCGGAGAAGAATTTCAGAATTTTCATGAAATCGCTGAACAGGCTCGGCGGCGGAATTGTTTTCGAGGTGCTCGATACGGATGAGATCAACCTCTTCCTGAAGGATTGCCTTTCCCACGCTCGCACACTGGCCTGACTGCCAGTCAACTCCCAGACTGAACCCCGAATTTGCATGAGTACTGAAGAACTTCTTCCGCCGATCAACCGCAAGCTCGAAGTGGCGTTGCGGTCTATTGGTTACACGTTCGAAAGCGCTGTTGCCGATATAATCGACAACTCGATAGACGCGCGTGCACCCAACGTTCTCGTCCGGATCTACATCAGAAGAGACGGGCAACTCGACCTGTTCGTCTGGGACGATGGTCACGGTATGGATCCGGACACGCTCCGGGATGCAATGCGATTTGGCGCCGATGTTTCGGACGACATCGATCGTCTTGGCAAGTTTGGTCTTGGTCTGAAACTCGCCTCTCTCAGCCAGGCGCGCGAAGTCCAGGTGGTCACGCGCAAGGATGGAAAGATCTCGGGACGCGAATGGCCGGAGCATGGCATCGCCCAGGGGTTTGTATGCAAGGTCTTCGATGAGGAAGAATGCGTCCACCTGGTCCGCGATGCGGTACCTGAGCGACCACTGGAGGGCTCCGGCACCCTTGTCAGATGGTCAAATCTGTATCGGTTGCGACGTCACCAGGATACTGCCGAAGAGTTCGCCCAAAAGCTTCTCAAGAGGCTCGAGAACTTCCTTGCGATTGCCTTTCATCGCTTTCTTTCCGGCCGGCCTCGCAAAATCGCGATAACTCTCGACGTGTTTGATCAGCACTCGGGCTCGGCCGGCCTGCCGGTGCAGATCAGGCCACTCGATCCCTTTGGTTATGACCGCAGCGGCAATTCCTCGTTTCCGCTTCAGATGTTGGTAGACGGATCTTACAGCGACAGGATCAAGGTGATCGCACACATCTGGCCACCAAATTCGACCGCCCCTGCCTACCGGCTTCCTGGCGGAGCCAATAGCCGGCAAGGGTTCTATTTCTACCGGAACAACCGCCTGATCCAGGCAGGTGGCTGGAATGGCATTCGCGAAGCGGAGGCGCATTCGTCTCTCGCGCGCCTTGAGGTCGATATTGCAGCCGAGCTGGATGTGGACGTTAGCCTTGACGTCAAGAAGATGGAGATCCAGCTGCCGCCTGATCTGGCAAAGGCCTTGCTTCGCGCACAGACCACAACAGGGATCGATTTCAAGAAGTACCTTTCACTCGCAAACGATGCCTATCGAAAGCGGGCCGTCACTGATGCCGAACTGCCGCTGATCCCTTCGGCTGGCCTCCCTGCGACCCTGGTTACCTTTTTGCACAAGGAACTCAGGATCAAGGCGACCACCAAGCATCACGACTTGAAGATCGGCTGGAGAAAACTGGATAACGGACTCTTCTTTGACATCGATCGTGATGGAGGAAACCTCTACATAAACCAGGCGTATCGAAAGCAGCTGCAGCATGGCCTTGCTGGCTCGTCGGCGGATGTGCCGGTTCTGAAGTGTCTGCTGTTTCTGGTGCTCGAAGACGCGCTTGCGTCTGAACGGATGGGATCGAAGATGCGCGAGCGGCTTGAGCAGATCAATCGAATACTGGTGCGTGCAGTTCGGTTCGAAAGGTGTCCTGAATGACAGCGCCTAAATATCTCTCCTGGGAAAACTTCAAATCCACCGTTCTGATCGCTGGAGAGGAGCGGGTGCATCGCGTGACAGATGCTCCCCTTATTGAGGTATTTGGAGACGGGATCACTAACAAAATCGGCCTTTGGGTGGAAACACCATCAGGAAGCGAAATTCCTGCCGAGTTGTCGAGGCTGGCATCCGTGACGCTGAGGGAGCTGAACCACAACGGTCGCAATTGCATCGAGGTGGCGACGTCCACCGTCTCACTGTACCGGCAGTTCTATCACTTTTCGGTCGCAGTGGCCGAGCGGATCATTGTTGAGAAGCGTCCTCCGCTGGAGGCGGTTACGCTGGAGCTCGGCTGCTTTGCCGAACTGCTGGAGACAAAGCCGCTGCTCGCGCTCGAGAGGCAGATTGGTCTGATCGGAGAGCTCATGTTTCTTGAGCGCCTGGTCCAGAGGATCGGGACGCGTGCCGTCGATGGGTGGATTGGCTGGAGGCCGGAGCCCCACGATTTTCGTCTCGGCAATCTCGAATACGAAGTCAAGACCACCATTTCAGCGCAGCGCATCCACACCATCAACGGTATTGAGCAGCTCCTGCCTTCGGAGGAATGCAAGCTCTGTCTGGTCTCGACGGTCCTTGGGCCCCCAGGAGCTGGAGGTGGATTTTCATTGACTCAGAAGGTAGCGGAATTGACTGATCTTCTCGCCGGTGATGTGGCCCGGCTCGGGCAGTTTAACACAGCGTTGAAAGGCTACGATTTTCGCCCGGAAGACAGCGCGCACTACTCGCGTTCGTTTGCAATCAGGCGACCGACTGCAATTGTCCATGTCGATGCGTCGTTTCCGGCGATCACTCGTCCAGGAATTCAGGCCGTTCTGGGGCCTCCTGCCTCCCGAATTGAGGGGCTGCGCTACGACGTAAATGTCGAAGGTCTCGAACACGAGGACGGTACCCCCGCCTTTGAATCGGCGCTTCCATCGTGACAACGCAGAGATATTTTGATGAGTGATTTCAATATGCGAATCGAAACAGCGCTTGGAGCAATGAGTCTCAGGCCTCGTGGCCTTCGCGCCTATCTGGAGAAGCCCGGTCCGGATTTTGAGAGTGCCGCGGCAGCGGATCTTGACAAGATGCTGGATCTGCTCCTTTCCACCAATCCGAACGAACCGGCGCGCGTCCGGTTCTCGAACCTTCTTCGCTCATGGGACAACGCAAAGAGCGCCGACTGGACACAGACCCCCCGAAACAGCGCGGCCAGGCGGAAGGCAATTCACGAACTTCTCAAATCTAGCGCAGAGGACGAGAGCCGCATCGACGCGTTGCTGCCATTCTACAGCCTCGAAGAGCCACTGATTGTTTCCGAAAAGCACCAGGACTGGTACGAGCCGAAGGCCGGCATCCGGGACTATTACTGGAGCAAGTATGTTCAGTATCTGAGAGAGAAACGTCACTGGAATGACGTCTCGATCCTGACGATCGACAACAGCACGCGCGCGATCGTTGAATGTCTTGGTAACCCGGAATCGCCGAAAGCCTATGCGTCGCGCGGGCTGGTGATGGGTTATGTCCAGAGCGGAAAGACTGCAAACTTTGCCGGTGTTGTCGCGCGCGCGGCGGATGCTGGTTACCGTCTGATCATCGTTCTCGCCGGCACATGGAACATCCTGCGGAATCAGACGCAGCGGCGCCTGGACAAGGAGCTCCTTGGCAAGGAGCTACTCAAGAATGATGAGACCTACATAAAGCAGCCGCCGTCTGACTGGGATGAATTTCTTGAACATGACGGCGATCCTGTGGAGCGTGGCCACTATGCCTGGCAGCGACTGACGCGTCCTGACATTGATCTGAAGAGGCTGAAACAAGCGATTGACAACCTTGAATTCGAAAGGAAGAACAAGGCCGCGCCGCTGTACGATCCGTCAAATCTCCATACCTTGCCTGTCAAACTTCTGGTCATCAAGAAGCACGCGGGCATCCTTTCCGGCCTGATCAAGGACTTGGCGCTTCTGAGTACATCGCTCGCGGAGCTGCCGGTCCTCATCATAGATGACGAGTCGGACCAGGCCGGTCTGAATACAGTTGATCCACGCGCGACCGGAAAGAAGCGTGCACCTACCAATCAGGGCATCGTTGAGCTTCTCAAGCTTTTTCCGCGCGGACAGTACGTGGGCTATACGGCGACACCGTACGCCAACGCGCTTGTCGATCCTGACGATCCCGAGGACCTCTACCCGAAGGACTTCATCGTCTCGCTGGATCGGCCGCCCGCATATATGGGTGTGGCCGACTTCTTTGACCCGCTATCTGCCTATGAGGATCTGGATCCGGATGACTTTGGGCAGCCTGAAATTGCATACATCCGTCGGGTCGAATCTGATCCTGACCAGGACGATGACGATCTCCAGAAGGCGCTACGCAGCTATGTGCTGGCTGGAGGAATCAAGTTATTCCGGCGCGCGCTAAAGCCGCAACAATACAAGAGCGAATACTTCCGCCATCACACGATGCTGGTGCACACGTCTACGAGCAAGGGGGCGCATGTGACGACGGCAAGTCGCGTCGAGGAGCTCTGGCTGAAATGCGCCTTCAACAGCCCCAAGGGACTGCGCCAGCTTGAGGAGTTGTGGGAGGCTGACCATCGGAAGGTAAGCCAGGCGATCGGAGATGGTGAGGGGGTTCCTGCTTCATTCGGCGAGCTTCGGCGGCATCTTGCGGAGGCGATCGGGCGGATCGAAGAGGGCAATCGTATATTCCGTGTTGTTAATAGCGATACCGACGATGCGCCGGATTTTGGCGCGGGACCGGTCTGGAAAATACTGATCGGTGGAAACAAGCTCTCCCGGGGGTACACCGTCGAGGGGCTCACGGTCAGCTATTATCGCCGCGTTTCGAACACAGCTGATACGCTGATGCAGATGGGGCGCTGGTTCGGGTTTCGGCCCGGATATCGCGACCTTGTCCGGGTTTTCCTTGGTGTCAAGGAAGGCAAAAAGGGTGACACGGACCTCGTCGCCCTCTTCAAGGACGTTTGCCAGATGGAGGAGCGCTTCCGGGAGGAGATCAAGCGATACATCCGGATTGAGGGAGTCAAGCGCATTACTCCGAGAGACATTCCGCCGTTGATTGCGATCTCGGGAAGTCTTCCGCCGACGGCGCGCAACAAGATGTTCAACGCGAAGATCAAAAACAAGAATTTCGGCGGTCGTCGATCGATGCTGACGATGACCCCGGAAACGCCGGCAAGACGGAAGGCGAATATTGATGCCGTTACCGCTCTGCTTGGGAATGCAGATGCGCTCGGCCAGATGGCCCTCGGTGGCTCGCTCTCCGACGGTAAGCAGTTTGAGACAGATGCGCTCGTCTTCAAATCGTCGAACGAGTCGCTGGTCCAGCTTCTGAATTCCTATCAATGGGTGGAGACCGAGTACAAGGGGGAAAGCGAAAGACCTGCTGATGTCAATCTTCAGATTGAGTTTTTGACGAAGCAGAAGCATGAAATATCGAACTGGCTGATCGTGGCTCCGCAACGGAGCAAGTCGTTCGGAAAAGCCGTCTCGATTGATGGTGTGGGAGCGCTGGCGGTAAAACATCGTGGCCGCGGCAAGAGTGACCGTTTTCAGGTTTTCGGCGAACCTCGACACCGCGACATCGCGGACTTTCTTGCGGGAATAAAGAGCAAGAATCCTATGACACCAAACTCGGAAACCAGGGGGCTCGAGTCAGCGCACACCGGGGTTTTGCTGCTTTATCCTGTCCGCGAAAGCGAGGCGGATGTGGTGTCGATGGGCTACGAACTTTTCTTCTCTCCAAATTCATTGCCATACGACACGGGATTTACAGTGCGGCGCCACAGCGATGAGATTGTCGTTGAAGAGGGCGTCTCATGAGTGGCAGGCCGGAGTCGGCCTGCAGCGGGACCGGCGTGGCCAAGCGCGGGCGGGTGTCCGATTGCCTTCGCGCTTTCAGGGGCTTGAATCGTGCAAAAAGTCGGCACAACATTAGTGCTTAGCGCCCACGATCTCGTGGGCAATCTCTACTGCGCGCATTTGACAAACGTCGACCTTAAGGTCGCACATGGATTGCTTCCCAAACCTGCGCGCTGGGATCCGCTCCTGGATATCTTGCGCGAGCGCGGCAGGAAACACGAACAGGCCTTCCTCGGTCATCTCGAGGCGAATGGATTTGAGCCATTCGTGATCGAGGGCGTCGATGTTACGGATGTTGCCGTCACTCAAACGCGTGAGGCGATGCAGGCTGGTCGCGCGATCATCGTCCAGGCAGCTTTGCGTGACCAGGGCTGGGTGGGACGCGCTGACATTCTGCGGCGAGTGGAGGCGCCGAGCGACCTCGGGGACTGGTCCTACGAGATCATTGATACGAAGCTTGCCCGCGAAACCAAGGGCGGCACCGTCTTGCAGCTATGCCTCTACGCGCAGCTCCTCGGGGCCATGCAGGGCGTAGAGCCGGAGTTCGTCTACTTCGTTGCGCCGTGGTCTGACTTTCATCCACAGCAATTCCGTGTTGCCGATTATATGGCGTTTTTTCGCAAGGCGCAGCGTGCCGCCCAGACGGCGGTGGACGGCGCTACCGACATTGCCGACAGCGTCTATCCCGATCCGAAGACCCATTGTGACGTATGTCGGTGGGAGCCGCAATGCGATGCGCGCAGGCGCGCAGATGACCATCTCTGTCTGGTGGCCAACGTGTCCGCGTTGCAGATGAACGAGCTGCGCACCAATGGTATCGCGACAGCAAAGACGCTCTCTACAATGCCCGTTCCCCTGCCATGGAAGCCGAAGCGGGGGTCAGTTGCCAGCTACATCAAGGCACGGGAGCAGGCGCGTGTTCAGGTCGAAGCGCGTGAGACGGGCACTTTGCGCTACGAACTGCTCGATTTGATCCCTGGAACGGGCCTCTACCTTTTGCCTTCACCGACCCGGGGGGATGTCTTCTTTGATATCGAGGGAGACCCGTTCATCGGCGAAGGCGGTTTCGAATATCTGTTCGGCTATTGCTATCGCGACGCGGTGGGCCGCAACCATTACGAAGCGCAGTGGGCATTCAACCGCGCGTCCGAAAAGGTGATCTTTGAGACGTTTATGGACTTCGTCACTGCGAGGCGCTCCGAGTTCCCGCAGATGCACGTCTATCACTACGCGCCCTACGAGCCCGGCGCGCTGAAGCGCCTCATGGGGCGCTATGCCACGCGGCAGACCGAGGTGGATGATCTCCTGCGCGGTAAAGTTATGGTGGATCTCTATGCCGTTGTGCGCAATGCAATCCGCGCAGGTGTCGAGAGCTACTCGATCAAGAAGCTGGAACCCTTTTACGCGTTTACGCGCGTGATGCCGCTCCAGGATGCAAACCTGGCGCTGGCAGCTATACAGGCGGGTCTGGAACTGGATGACGCCCAGTCGATCGATGAGACGGCACGTCAGGCCGTGGCAGCGTATAATCGGGACGACTGTAATTCTACGGCGGCCTTGCGGGACTGGCTGGAGCATTTGCGCGCGGAGGCGATCGCAAATGGTGCCGCAATTGAGCGGCCTGTACCAGGCGGCGATGGTCCAAGCGACGATATTGCCAAGCACGAGGCGCGCATCAATGAGTTGATCGAGCGTTTAACGCACGATGTTCCGATCGACCCTGTCGAACGTACGCCGGAGCAGCATGGTCGCTTTATTCTGGCGCATTCGCTCGACTGGCATCGGAGGGAAGAGAAAGCGAACTGGTGGGAGTATTTCCGGTTGGCGGCGCTGACGGCCGAAGATCTGCTTGACGAAAAGGCGGGCCTCGGCAGCCTGGAATTCGTGAGGACGGTCGAACGAAGCAAACAGGGCATTCCCACAGATCGATACAGATTTGCTTCGCAGGACACGGATATTCGCGAGGAAGCCGACCTGCATGTCCTGGGAGGCGAGAAGTTCGGGTCGGTTATCGCTATCTCACAGGATGATCGTACGATCGATATCAAGAAGTCCAAAAGGACGGCGGATATCCATCCGGATTCCGTGTTCGAGCACACGCACATCCCCACGAAGGAGCAACAGGGATCGCTTCTGCGCCTTGGCACCTACGTGGCTGATCACGGCATCGAGGGGCTGGGTGAATTCCAAGCTGCACGTGACCTACTCCTTCGATTGCCGCCACGGCTTGGTCCTGCGCAGCTGCATATCGAACACGAAAGCACCCTTGAGGGCGCACTTCGGATCACCCCTGCGCTTTCAGGCGGTGTGCTGCCGATCCAGGGGCCACCCGGCACCGGGAAGTCCTTCACCGGTGCGCACATGATTTGTCGTCTGCTCAAGGACGGCAAACGCGTCGGTATCACCGCTAACAGCCACAAGGTCATTCGCAATCTGATCGACAAGGCCATCAAAGTGGCACTGGAAGCGGGGCAGGCCGCCAGGGCCGGTCATCGATGCCCTGACAAAGGCTCTGAAACCGATCCCGTACGTACTTATCTTGATAATCCGAAGGCGATTGGGGCGATCAGCTCCGGCGAAATCGCTGTCCTGGGCGGCACGCCCTTCTTCTGGGCGCGTGAGGATGTGGCGAACAGTGTGGATGTACTCTTCGTTGATGAAGCGGCGCAAATGTCGCTAGCCAACGTTCTGGCCGTTTCGCAGGCCGCTCCTCAGATGATTCTGCTCGGCGACCCCCAGCAGCTGGATCAGCCCATGCAGGGATCGCATCCCGACGGCACCGGCGTATCAGCGCTTCATCACATCCTCGCCGGTCGCCAGACGATTGTTCCCGATCAAGGTCTCTTTCTTGAAGAGACCTGGCGGATGCATCCGGCGATTACTATCTTCAATTCGGAGCTGTTTTACGAGACCAAACTGCACGCGGTCCCCAAATGCGCGCAGCAGAACGTGACCTCCACAGGGGTATTTTTCGGAACGGGGCTGCGGTACGTGCCGGTTTCTCACACCGGAAACCAGTCCAGTTCGATTGAAGAGGCCGAAGAGGTTGCGCGAATTGTGACCTCCTTGCTGTCTTCACGAACGCAGTGGACAGACAGGGACGGCAAAACGAAAGAGCTGGAGCTTTCCGACATTATCATCATCGCTCCGTACAACGCGCAGGTCTTTGAAGTTCAGCAGCGCATTCCCGGGGCGCATGTCGGCACCGTCGACAAATTCCAGGGGCAAGAGGCGGCCATCGCGATCTATTCTCTAGCGACATCATCGTACGCCGATGCGCCGCGAGGAATGGAGTTTCTCTACAGCGCCAATCGCCTGAACGTTGCGATTTCCCGCGCCAAATGTCTCGCGATCATGGTCGCGTCTCCGGCAATCTTTGAGGCCGAATGCAAAACACCGCGCCAGATGCAACTGGCGAATGCGTTCTGTCGTTACCTTGAACTGGCGCAGACGATCACGCTGTAGTCGGGACAATGGGATGTGCAATCCGGTCCTTTCGTTCAATCGAAAATCAATGCCGGCGTACCGAAAGGCTTCAAGCGTCGGTTTGGCAACGTTGCATTCGTCCGTGTGCGACCTTGTGCAGGTCTGTGGGTATCTGTACGGGGTGCGTGATACCCATCGTTGGGTAGAGGCGAGGCCGAAGTTCAGAAGCCGAGTGGTCCGCGGGTTACCAAGTGGGCAGCTCAGACCGCGCCTGTCGCAAATGGACGAGTATGTACGGTGTGCCCACTTAAGCCTTTGGGATATTTGGCGAAAGAAGGGCTTGCGGTAAGCTGGGCCTAGCGTCACTCTGGTTGCAAAGGGGGCGAGTGCCATGGGGTCGGCGCAGGGGCTAAAGACCAGGATTTTGCGGCGCGCGAAGTCGCCAGAAGACTATTCCGTCTATCGGGCTGCACTCGAATGGGGGCTGACTGATCCGATCGTCATTGAAAGCCGAGACGATTTCAAATCGGAATTTCGCTGGAAGGAACGCCTCGATCCATTCCATCACCAGGTTCAAAACCTCATTACCTTTTGCCGTCGCCTTCCGGTTACCCTGCTCGCGGACGACGTCGGTCTCGGTAAAACCATATCCGCGGGACTCGTTGCGAGCGAGCTTATCGCCCGAAACCGCGTTGCCAGGATCCTGATTGTCGCTCCCAAATTGCTCGGTCCTCAGTGGAAGGACGAGCTTGGGACGAAGTTCGATATCCCCGCTGAAGTTGTCACCGGAAGCAAACTTGTTTCGGCTGAGCCTGACGACGTCGGGGCCGTCATCACGACCTATCATTCGGCGCGTTCGCATCTGGAAAAGATTCCCGACGATCGCTTCGACATGCTGGTGCTCGACGAAGCCCATAAGCTTCGCAATCTCTATGGTGTCGATCCCACGCCGCAGATCGCAAAAGTCTTTCATCGAGCTCTTCAGC